>JAYQWI020001328.1:0-6517 GCA_035871815.2 Candidatus Parabeggiatoa communis | reverse complement strand
TTGGGGATTAGAGAAATAGTATCAATTTTTATAAATTATCTCACGCAAAGTCGCAAAGGCGCTAAGTCGCTTTGTTTTCGTTCCAACTTTAGTTTTCGCGCCAAAAGTTTTGCAAAACTTTTGGCGCGAACAATTGGCGTTAAAACTGGGCGTATTCCAAAAAAAAGTCATTATCAATCTCAATCAGGCCTTCGCAAAATAAATTTGGAACGAAAACCTTCGCAAAATAAATTTTGCACGGAAAGAGGGCCGAAGCAAAATAAATTTTGTACTCCACACCGAAGCAAAATAACATGCATTCCAATCGGGCCGAAGTCAGTACAACTCAAATGACCTTTTTTTATAATGGGAATTTTGGCGTTATGCGGATTTTGACTTTATTCAATCGGGAAACGCTATAGACAACGGTTTCCCGCTCTTGGCTACTAAACAAATTATTTAATCTAAAAAACTAGGACATAAAAAAGTCCCTGAGTTCAAGAAATCAGGGACTTTATTTTGAACAGTCTATCCATAAGCCAATTACTTTTCACTAAAAAACGCATATTGTCCCACTTGGCAACGATTATTGTGCAAATGGAAAAGGTTCGTATTAGGGTTAGGAATGTTGGGTTGTGTTTCCTTTAATAAAATCTGTAAACCCGTAGCGGGTTTTTCACATAGCAACGCAACTAAATCATCACCTGATTTGATATGACAACATCAGGATAATCTTTCAATAAATCTTTTACCTTAGTTTTCTTGGTAATGTCGTAATGATCTGAAGAAGTTAAAAATAGGTCAATCCATAAATTACTATCAAAAAACACTTATCTTGCATTTCTTTCTTCTCTACTTGGAATAGTAACCTGTTGGACAGGAATGGCTTCGTTATCTACAAAATCAAGAAATTCTCGTAGTTTATTGGCTTTTTCCAAGGTATTTCTTATGAGTGTGGGTTGTAAAAATTTTAAAAATCTTTCAACATGCTGCATATCTTCATCATTCTCAATTTCTAAAATGACTTTCATTGATATTCTCCTGTTCAATTTTTAGGTATAGCGTTTCCCGATTGAACCGAAGGTCAGCGAAGCTAAGTACAAATTTGGAATGCATCTGTTATTTTGCTTTCGGCTCATTTTCGTTACAAATTTATTTTGCTTTCGGCTCATTGGAGTGCAAAATTTATTTTGCATTTTCGTTCCAAATTTATTTTGCGAAAGTTTGATTGATAATGAGCCTTTTTTTGGAATGTGCCCTTTGCATACCCATTTAAAATAAGTGTACTTGATTCAATCGGGAAACGCTATAAATAGCCAAGTAGAGTGGGCAACGGGTTTGGGTTGCCCACCAACATGATATGGATGATTAATGGAATGCCGATGCACACAACGTTTGCCCACCCTACTTGGCAGCCCATTGTCACGCGCTCAAATAATCAGGCGCTTTTTTATTTTAACAGTCAACAGTTAAAGCAGTTGTCTGAAAGCTCAAGTCAGGTGGTGGTGACTAGCCACTAAATACTCAAATTATAACGGTGAACAGTATATCACAAATCCATGAGCGGGCAACCACAAGGGATTGCCCCTACATGATTGTGAAATGATTTATCTGACAAACTATACTGCACATGGGCACAACTTAAACTCTTAACGAACCACTACAGAATACCAAAGATAATCACTATTCACGACTCAAAAAAACAGAGTAAAAATGTGTATTTAGATGCCCTTCGATTCGCTCTACCCAGCCTACGCTCGCTTAGTCGCAGAAAAAGTAGGCACTTGGAAAAGAGGTAAAAGAGTCCCTTCAAATCCGGCGCGAGAGGTTAAGCTGAATACCTGTTCTCGAAGATAAGGGTAGAGAATAAGTGGCGCATTCTGTTTCGCCCAACTGTGAACAGACTTGATAGGAAATTTGTCCTCATCAACATTGAAAAGCCCCAAAATCTCTACTCTAAGATCAAAGGGACTTTCTTCTACTTCTCTGCCAATTTCTACCCCAATTTTGACAGCAATCGCTTTTTTTTCTTGATCATATTCACTCTGCCCATGAAACAGCGAGAATTTTCCCCCATCAGGAGATGTCTGTTGATCAGGTTCATGGATAACTTTGATAGAAAGTTCAAGCACTTTTAAGGCTTTTAACTGAATGGGATGGTTTTCATATCCCTTTTTATGTTCTTCACTCATCATTATCAATCATTACGCGGCTAATTGATGTACGTCATCGTTAAAGACTGAAATGTCTTTAATCTGAACGATTTCAATGGTTTTACCAATATAAGACTCAATAGACGAATCCGTCACTGGCAGGGTATATTCTTCAACACTTTCATTTTCCAAAAAGGCGAGAAATGCTTCAGCATCAAGAAATACTCTTCCAACAGCCCCCCCTTTATGATTGTCATATTTCGTCTGCAACTCTTCATCAGACATTAAATCCAATCGACTTAATACCTCATCTATTGCATCCAAGAGCATTTGATTAGCCATTATCGAACTCCTCGAATTGATTAATTTGAATACAACTTGAATTTTTTACCACATAACACGACGGTTGTCCAGTTAAGTCTATTGGTAACCGCTTTTTATAGGTGTTGGGAGCTTGAACTTTGACATGGAGCATTGAAAAGGTTTTTCCAATCGTTTTTTCTAAATCACCGACAAACAGATCGTATACAATTGATATTTTTTCCTCTTTAGTTTTGCCTTCAATTTTATCATAAACCTTTTGAGCATACACGACAAATTTTTCTCTCACTTGCTGATCCTCAAAATCTAAAATATCCTGACTTTCAACATTTAAATGAGTGAAAATGACCGAACAGTTTTGTTTAGCGGCTTTTGCATAATCACCCCTTTTCTTGGCAAACTGCCACCAAGCTATAGCTAAATCTCTTGCATAAGTTTCAATATTATCTAACGTATAAGCCCAAAAGTACACACCTCCACCTCTAAGCCCCACATTAGAATACCTAAATCCGTTAGCTCTTATTAAATCAGCATGGGAAGAACAAGTCCCATGTGTTCCCTTCATCACGCTTGTATTCTCCTTATTTATTAATTTGTTATAGATGTTGCACAGCGTAAATCATGACAAGAAGCCTTCCCAGCCTTCTCTCACCCGCATTGCAGCACTACCCATAATAACTGATTGATTTTGTTTGTTTTATCAAAAACCCATGAGTGGGCAACCACAAGGGATTGCCCCTACATGATTGTGAAATGATTTATCTGACAAACTAACGCTGTTTCAAAGGTAGGTGTAGCTCTAAGCACGCTTGCCTAGGCCAATTCATTCACAACAAATCACCGATACCATGCCTAAAATCCTAACGGGCCTTTTTTCGATGAAAGCATTTCTTGTTTTTCAGGTGAAGAAAGATTATCAAAATAACCGTTTCCGTCTTCAAACCCTTTTTTGGCTTCTTCATAAGTGGGTTGAGGCGGGGCTTTTTTGACCAACACACTTTTCAACATTATCCAAATCATGACAAGAATCAGAAAGGGCATCGCAAGGATGAAGACAAAAATTAAGAGATATAGCGGAAGGACTTTCTCCCAAACGGTTGTATCAGTGGCTGATGTTGAATCGACAATTGAGAGTCTGACTCTTATAAGTACTGAAGCACAAATAAACCGGTATTTTACCGCTTCGAGACGCTTCGCGGCGCAAATCTACAATTCCTAAATTAGAGACGCGAAGCATCGCGTCTCTACAATTCCTAAATTAGAAACGCGATGCCTCGCGTCTCAATGGCTCGCTGTTTCGTAGAGACGCGATGCCTCGCGTCTCAATGGATCGCGTCTTTGTAAGTACTGAATCCTAAATTTTCAGGTGCGTAGGCTCAATCCCTTGCGGGGGCCCTTTGCGGTAAAATACCGGTTTATTTGTGGTTCAGTACTTACCTCCTGAATGCGGAATATCGGGGATTTTTACAAAAGGCAAAGCGCTTGTGTGACGATAGACAGTATAAATGAAAAAATGTGCCACCCACTTCCCCACCCTACTTGGTTATTACAGTTCCTTTGTTTTTTTTAAATAATTTTTTTTAGCTTCCCAAAAATTATTTTCAATTGTTTGATATCCTTTTCTATTGTATTCCTCCACATATTGATCCCATAAAGCATAAAAGATACTCATAGTATCTTCTTTATGACGATAAAAATGATCAATAATGCTTGACCAATCTCTTGAACCATAGCTATCAAACTTCATGGCAATCCAGTATTGAAAACCATCAAGCATCTTTCGTTATTGGTCAGAATCATATGAAGCGAGTCCTAAATCAAAACGTGCGTTCATATACCCCATCAAAAAAGCTTTAAACAAATTAACGGAGGGTTCTCTAAAATACCGTCCTGTTTTTCCCCTCATTTCTCCGATCAATTTTAAAAACCATGCCATTTATTTTCCTACGCTCCTTGATTAGCTCCCCCCATACACCTCTTTAAATCTAAGAGCTTCTTTTTCAGAAAGAATCACATATCCTAATACCAAACCATTTTTAGCTAACAGTATGTATAGTTCATCTGAAATTTTATGAGATGAATAGATGTCTCCTGTTCCAGTCAAAAATAACACGGCATCTGTATAAATTAAAAAGAAAAAATCTTGTCGTTGATTAATTTCATGAGGAGCAACTTCGATTACACAATTCTGGTCATCCATAAAAAGTCGATAACTGAATAATTCCTCATTAATGTTTTGAGGCCTAGTCCAAATAGAATCATAAATTTCAGGGCTACCTTCAAAGCATATCAAGCTTAAGCTAGTCATTAAGCCATCATTCAAGGTTACCTCAAACAAACTTTTACCATCCACACCTTCATATCGTATAGTTATAATATCTTTTTTATCAAGAGACATTAAGTAATCTATATCTACATTTAAATCGTAGCTTGATAGACATCCAAAAGAGACTTCTGCTTTAACGGGTAAATGAGTTTTATCTGTCTTTAGTGAAAACATTATACTCAATCCTCAAATGATTGGTCAAATTTTGCACCTAAAGCCGCAAAAGTTAGTATGGTTCCACTTGGGGCTATGATCTCGCATAGCGAAGAACGAAGTTTCACATTCAACAACTGAATGGTTGGAAGAGGGAAAATTGAAATGCGCCCGTTGTCGTCGTACTGATACTCATGCCACCTTGTTTGGTGATGCGGTTATTTATTGTCATCGTAGGTGTATTGGGTTTGCACATGCTTGATAGTTTTGTTCATTTTACAATTTCAAACAACACCAATTAAAAAACCAGGGATGGCTAGAAAGTTTTGGACATATCATTTTTGAGGCATTACAAAATTCGATTTTCAAATCAATAATCATCTGGGTAAAAATTCGTTTATCTAAACAGATTTGATTAGGTTCAGGTTCCCAATGAGACCTAAAAGAACAACAGGTCACTAAAAAAGTATTTCCTTTATCTGTAAAGGATAAGTATCGTTCCACTCCTTGTTCAAAAAAATCAAGAACAAAATTTTTGCTAGAGTTAATGGCCTTTAAAACTTCCGATACTTGAGACAATATAACTGATAAATCTGTCCTGACATCCACAGGCCACTTATCATCTCCAAAACCTGAAACAATAAAGTCAGCAACTTTCGTCTCTTGTAAGATATCACAAATATCGCTAATAATACTTTCAACATTATCCTCTTCCTCACTATAGTTTGCTTCCTTATCTAATTGCGGAAATTCTATGTTGAGATCAGGGTGAATTTTTAGTTGCATAGAAAATATAATGGCCTCCTTCTTAATTTATAATATTAGTGAAGTCGGATTGTAGTCACTTTGTCAAAGTAAGCGTAGCATATAATAAATCAATGTTGTTATTATATTAGTTAGCAAATGTCGGCGTATTTTGTTTTTCGCTCTCCTGCACGAGTTTCCGGCAAGAAATGTTTTGCGAAACTTGGCGCACCCATGTGAGCTATGCTTGCTGTTCTACAAGCCAAATTCCTAGTTCCTCACTCAAAATGCGTATGATTTTGGCCTCTTCCCGAAGATGAAGGAGTAGCTCTTTTTGCTTATCATTTGCAAAACCATAAAGCTCGTTGTCTTCATCAAGCAGTATTTCTAATAAGGTAACAACTATTGCCGATTTTTGATTGAGTTCATATTCAATTTTTATAACGAGTTCTTGACAAGTCTTTGATTTTATGTCGTTCATGATTGCATTGCCTCGCATCCCACACTGTCATTGATTAATTATTAATAACATTTTCAGAATAAGGCTTCTCATAGCCAATAAAATCAGTGAGTTATAACTGACTTCTTTGGGTTCATCAAGGCCGTTAAGGGGGCATTCCCAAAAAACATTATCAATCTTGGCCGTCGCAAAATAAATTTTGCACTCCAAGGGCACCGAAGCAAAATAAATTTTGCACTCCAAAAGAAGCAAACTAAAGTTGGAACGTAGACCAGCAAAGTACGTTTTTTGTAAGAATAGAAATACACCACCGCTCCAATCCGTTCAATCCCCTGAGCCAAAGTACTAAGTCTTTAATTAAATAATGAGAATACACCACCG
>JAYQWI020001327.1:0-1242 GCA_035871815.2 Candidatus Parabeggiatoa communis | reverse complement strand
CAAAACGATCCTGATTGATACTGTAGCCCTGCACCAGATATTCACGCAAGCGTTGGGTTGCCCAGATGCGGAACTGTGTGCCACGTTGACTCTTAACCCGATAACCCACCGATATAGTGACATCCAGATTGTACCGCTTCGTTTTGTATTGCTTGCCATCGGCGGCAGTTCTCAAGGATTCCTTGACAACTGATGCCTTGTCTAATTCACCTTCTTTGAATATATTGTTGATATGTAGGCTGATATTCTGTTTCGTTTTGCCAAAAAGCGTCATCATTTGAGCTTGTGTCAGCCAAACGGTGTCATGAGCAAAGCTCACCTCAATTACTGTAGAATTATCATTTGTTTGATAGATGACAACTTGATCTTCTTTATTTTTTATATTGTTATTCATCATATTGGAAGTGGAAAAGAAGGAAAAGGGGCCAGACTCGAATTATTTTACCTACACCAGAATAATTGGAATAATTGGGATCAGAGTAAAATCAAAATATGATTAAAAGAACAGAACTTAGAGATATTGCTAAAGCAAGAATAAAAGATGCGGAAGTTTTATTGATGGCAAAACGTTATGATGGTGCGGCGTATATTTGTGGCTATGCGATAGAGTTGGGACTCAAAGCGAGAATTTGCCGAACCTTAAAATGGGCTGGTTATCCTTCAACAAACAAAGAATTTGCAGACTATAGATGTTTTAAAACGCATGATTTGGATGTGTTATTACATCTGTCGGGGATAGAGGAAAAAATCAAAAACCTTTTTTTTAGTGATTGGTCAAATGTAGCAAATTGGAACCCTGAAGCGAGATATGAGCCAGTAGGAACAATATCAAAATCAGACGCTGATGATATGATAAATTCAACTAAAAATTTGATGAAAGTACTATGAATGAATTAATTCAAAAAATGATATCAATTGAAAAGTACCTTGCTCGTCAAAAAGGTGATTTTAGACTTTTTGCCCTTTTTCTACGGGATGGTTCGCCGGGTAAATGGGATGTTTTGGTCTCCGCGAACTGGATCGATGCCAATAAACAACAAGCATTAAAAGTCATTATTGAACAACTAACCACTCAACTTGATAAAGATGAACTCATGTCCTTATCTCGTGTTGTCGTCATAAAAAAAGATAACGAAGGTTTGCCGGCAATTAATCAATTTATGCCCGTAAAAAATGGAATGACTGAAATACATCATAAGAACTTTTTTGGTTTAGATATAGAACAGGCTTTTAGATCGGAAG
>JAYQWI020001326.1:0-3756 GCA_035871815.2 Candidatus Parabeggiatoa communis | reverse complement strand
TACCCTTTTTGCCGTTCAATTTCCGAAAAACAGTTTAAATCTTAATTCTTAATTATAAATTAAGTCTGCTAATATTTTAATATTGGGGAACGAATGAACGTTTTTTGTAAATGACTGATAATTATTTAAATATTTTCTGTACAGGACAGGGTAAGTTATTGATATTATAAAGTTTATCTCTTCTATTTTCAATAAAAACAATAATTTACAGATTATCATTTATCTTGTACTGAGTGAACGATTAAATACTAATGTCCATTTTTCCAAATTTCCATAAAAGGCATCTCATCAGCCCGCCGTTTAAAACCATAATGCCCATAAAACTGTTCTAATCCTGGGGCAGCAGCCATCAAACCAATGAATGCCCTCGCGGGTGCAGCCGAATTAATATAATTCATCAACTTATCCATAATCAATCGCCCAAGCCCTTGCCTTTGAAAGGCGGGCATGACAATAACATCATGAATATAAAAATAAATTTGACTATCGCCAACGATGCGCCCACATCCAATGACTTGGTTTTGATGTAATGCACAAACCAAGAATAGAGAGTGTTTCAAGCCGATGGCTATCTGTTCAGGTGCTAAAGTATGCCAGTCTACAGATTGACGAAGTCTTTGATATTCCTCAACAGTTGGCATACGTTCAATAATTTTAAATTCATCCCTATTCCATTTTCCTTAAAAATATTAAGGCTAAATCAGTACACTTTTATGTAGGATTTTTAACGCTTTTAATGTTATATTTAGTCTTGTTTGCCTAGCGATTTTGCATTATAACCGCAAATAACGGCCTGATTTGACTCTAACCATTAATGTCTGCATTGTAACATAAGGTAGCTCAAAGCCAAATCAAATCACACTTTATCAGATGCATTGTTTTTTCATCAGTTCATGAGTTCACTTATGGTGGGCAACACCTTGCCCACCCGACATAAAAAAAATGAGCATTTTAGAACAAAAAACCTTTATTTCTGCTATTCCACCTTTTAATCAATTGCAAGCGCATGAACTTGAAGCCGTTACTGATGCGATGGATATTGCTTACTTCAAAAAAGGGGAGCAATTGATTCGACAGGGTGCCTCTTCAGAGGCACTGTATATTATTATTAAGGGCATCGTGCAAGAAATGCAGGATGATGAGATGGTGTCGCTGTATGTTTCCCAAGATTCTTTTGATGCCATGTCATTGTTAGAGGGCAAAAGTCAAAATGACTTTATCGTGCAAGAAGAATTGATTTGCTACGTTTTGCCTAAAGAACTCTTTTTAACCTTCATTCAGTGTAATGAGCGTTTTAAAGAATTTTATTATCAAGATTTATCTAAACGCCTCAATAGCCTCATTGAACAACGCAATAGTACAGAATTAGCCTCATTCATGGTGGCGAAAATTAAGGAAATTTATATTCAACCCCCGATTTTTGTCGATGCCAATACTGCTGTCTATGACGCTGTACAAACCATGACTGAGCAAAAAAGTAGCTTTATTTTAGTTAAATCGAATAATGAGATTGGCATCGTAACGGATAAAGATTTGCGCGATCATGTTGTTTTACAACGTTATTCTATAGATGAGCCCATTGCAAATATAGCCTCTTATCACTTAATCAGTTTATGCTGTGATGATTTTTTGCTCCATGCTTTGCTTGTGATGCTCCGCAATTCCATTAAACATTTAATCATTAAAAACGATCAGGAGATTATCGGCGTATTAGAACAGATTGATTTATTGAGCTATTTGTCTAATCATACCCGCTTGGTTGCGGTGCAAATTGACAGGGCGCAAACTAAAGCGCAATTGAAAGTGGCCAGTCAAAATATGACGAACATGATTAAAGCTTTCAATGCTAATGGTATGAAAATCAAGTACATGATGCAATGGGTTAATGAACTCAATCAACAAGTGTTTAAAAAATTGTATACGTTCATTGCGCCACCAGAATTATTAGACAATTCCTGTTTGGTTGTGATGGGGAGTGAAGGGCGAGGGGAGCAAATCCTCAAAACGGATCAAGATAATGCGATTATTGTGCGAGAGGGTTTTGTCTATGACGGATTAGAAAAAATCACTCAAGAATTAACCGAAACCTTAGTCGATTTTGGCTATCCAGCTTGCCCAGGCAAAATTATGGTTAATAATCCCTATTGGTGTCAATCATTAAAGGGCTTTAAAAACCAAATTTTTCAATGGGTTGTTGAATTTAGGGAACCGTTATTGGAATTAGCGATTTTTTGTGATGCCAAAGCGGTAGCGGGTGATGTCAGCTTACTTGAAGAAGCGAAGCAATATTTATATGAACGTTTGCAAGATAATCAAGCGTTTTTTGCACATTTTGCGAAACCAACGATATCATTTGAAACGCCTTTGAGTTTATTTACAACCTTTGTTGTTGATAAATCACACGAAAATCAGCTTGATATCAAAAAGGGGGGCATTTTTCCAATTGTACACGGTGTGCGTAGTTTAGCCCTAGAGTACAAAATCACTGAAACCAGTACCCTTAAGCGGATAAAATCTATCACAGAAAAAGGTATTTTTGACTCCGCTTTTGCAACCGATTTGATTGAAGCACTCGGTTTTATGATCTCACTACGTCTCCAATTTGAACTGGATAAAATGAAACAAGGGGAAGCTTATGATAACTACATTAAGCCGAGTCAATTAAATAAATTAGAACGTGATTTACTCAAAGATTCCCTCAAAATCGTTAATCATTTTAAACAGTTTATCACCTACCATTTTAAGCTGGATAGAATCACTTAAAATGTAGAGACGCGATGCCTCGCGTCTTGGCATCTTCGCGATAGAGACGCGAGCATCGCGTCTCTACAGTCTAATTTTCAATCGTTTCGACGCTATCACATGTTTCGACGCGATGCCTCGCGTCTCATCGAAGTCTCTTCGCGATAGAGACGAGAGCATCGCGTCTCTACGATTGAACGAATTGGTTGTGAGGTGTTTTGATGAGAAATAAACGAAATCAATATTGATATGTTTAGAAAATGGCAAAAGTGGCACAATCGCAAAAAACTGAAACTTGAAAAATATGCGTTTTTATTCGCTGAAGCACCAGATGATGAGCATATTTGTTTTGATTGCGAAACAACCAATATCAATCCCAAAAAAGCAGAACTTCTTTCCATTGGCGCGATCAAGATTCAAAAACATAAGATTTTAACCAGCCAAAAGTTAGAATTATTTATTAAACCGCGCACAGAGATAGATGAAGCCAGTATCAAAATTCACCATTTACGTCATTGTGATTTAGAAAATGGATTGCAAGCCGAGGAAGCCGTTTTAAGGTTTTTAGACTTTATCGGTTCCTGCCCCTTAGTCGGTTACTATTTAGAATTTGATGTCGCGATGATTAATAAATATCTCAAACCCTTATTGGGGATTACTTTACCGAATCAACAAATTGAAGTCTCAGGCATTTACTACGATTACAAACAAAACATTTTCAATCCAACCCCGATTGATTTGCGTTTTGATACGATTTTAAAAAACTTAGACTTACCTACATTGGGTAAACATGATGCTTTTAACGATGCCCTCATGACAGCGATGATGTATGTTAAATTGCAAAGTATTATTCGATGATCACGTTTTTTGGGTTGTACTCCAATGTGGATGATGAAAGTGAACTATTTAAATCGAACGCAGATTAAACTGAGGCTGGCCTGATTAACACTGTAGAGACGCGATGCTCGCGTCTCTGCATCGCCTCTCTGCATCTCCTCTCTACAGATGATAGGT
>JAYQWI020001325.1:0-18784 GCA_035871815.2 Candidatus Parabeggiatoa communis | reverse complement strand
CTTCGCGTCTTGCCGAATTTTTCGCACCAAATAATAATTCCCCGCAAACCGTGATGGGTAAATAGATTTTTCGGTAATCTTGCAGCGATTCAACGATCAGTTTTTTATTATTTAAGACATCAATGACAATATTCGTATCCAGTGCAATGGGTTCGTTTTTCAGCTTCTTTTTTCTTAGTCATACCTACTCACCTATCGTCAGACAGGTAACTAAATAAAGAATCAAGATAATTCACTCTCCGTTGATAACTCAAATGATATGAGTTGCAACTGGAGTTCTGGATGGGCTGTCTCATCCGATCGGCGACAACGTTTAAGCAAAATTGGCTTCACCTTCGTAAAGGGAAGCCACCGATGTAGCTCATAATCGTGTAACCTTGCTAAAATATTAATCGCTGCGTTCACGTCCGCTTGCATAACCGCCCCGCACCCTGATGTGCAGTGAAACTTATCGAAAGCACGTTTGCCGAGACAACCGCACTTGGAACAAATTTGAGAAGTATATGCCGCATTGACTAGAACTACCCTAGAACCTCTTCGGGAAGCTACCATATCAATGGCCGATGCCATCAATCCTTTTACCCAACCGCTTAACCGACGATTGGTACTTTTTCCTAAATTCTTAGATTTAAAAGTTTTGGTTAACTCTTCGCAAACAACCGTTTCGGCTTTACCAATAATATTATTAGCAGCCGTGAATATTATTATTTTAACTTTTCCTTGATGCCGTTTTTTACGCCTATCAAGTTTCTTACGCCCTAAATTATGCTTTATTATTCTTTTAGCTTTTTTAGTATTCTGAACGATAATTTTCTCTAAAACCGCACCAATCTTATTGCGCTTCTGATACTTTTTATTTAGGGAATCAGTCTCATCCGATAAAATTTGACCCAAACCTTCACCATGAAAATGACCATCAGAATCAACAAAAGCTTCGGTATAACCTTTGTCTATGCCAATTGAAGTTCGGGGTAAACCACAAGCACGATCATCGGTATTATCTATTGTGTAATGAATTTCAACTTGGCCTGTTCGTAGAATTAATTTAATCTGCCCGGTGATCGGATAATTAGTCCCAATAGGAATAGCAATACGTTTGCATCGAATTAAGCTAATTACTTCAATGTAATTTTTACCATTATGATGAAAGCATTTATAACTACCCGGTTCTAAAACAATCTGATTATGCGTGTGATTTTTACCATGCTTCCAATATTTCCGCATTAATCTACGCCCATAAGAATTGTTAATCCAAACAGAATCATTTTTTAGGCTTTTAAATAATTCCTGACGCTTATTCTTGTCGTTAACATTTTGAAAGATATAGCTATTAACGTTTATCTTAGCAGCTTCTCGGTTGGCTTTTATGTTATCTAACGTATCAGATAGCGTCGCCCGCCAAATTCTTTGTGGTAGGTTTTTGATATGTCCAACTGCTAGGAATGAATCACGAACTTTCCTGAATTTAGCGTCAAGCCCACTGATTGAACCATAATTATGCCAAACTTCTGTACGGATTGAACCGCACCGCCCCGCAATCTCAGTTAATGCTTCATATTTCGCTTGATTGAGATCATCGCTATACGCAATTCTAGTGACCTTTTTAGCTTTTTTCATTTTTAGTTCGGTTTGTCAATTTAAGTGTATCGCTAGTCGAACAGTATATAGATTGAAAAGAAGTGTCAAGCAAATATTTTGCAAACACCAATTTCTTACTCAAATTGAGTAAGAGTGGTTAGAAGTAACTAAGAAATCAAGTGCTAGACGTTAGCACCATTCTCCCTCAATGTGTTGAAATTCTGATTGAATGAGTTGACGCATTTCTTCTGCTTCTTCATCATTTAAACAGCCTGCAAATAATAAGATGGGTGATTGAGAAAGTGGCGAAAAATTTTTGACCCGTTGCCATAGTTCAAAAAGCTGTACTAAGTCAATGGTATTAGCCCTATTTTCAATCTCATCAATGAGTCGTTGTTTGACTAGGGTAGTCATTTACAAATCTCCGGGTTAGTTATCAGTTACCCTCTTGAACGGGCACTGGGATCGTTGAGTGGGAATGCTTCACACAAGAGCAGCCACAAGGGATTACCCCCCTAAATACATATGTTTTTCATGGGAATAAATTGTGCTTGCCCCTATTTGTCGGCACTGGGGTAGTTGAGTGGGAATGTTTCAATCTCAAGGGCAACCACAAGGGTTTCCCCTACAAAAATAGAGGGTATGTAGGGGCAATCCCTTGTGGTTGACCCGATATGTCGAGATTATTGAAAATCTGAAATATTGACCAGAAGATATATAAGTTATTGATTTGAATCAATCCCATTCAACGACCCCAGTGCCTGCTTGATTAACTTCCGTTAATTAAAATATGAAGGTATTCTTCACTCATTCGCTAACGTTGACTTATTTATCACAAGCTTAGAACGTTTGATAGCAGCAATATCATCCACCAATGGATTTGTGCCTTCATCAACATAGAGTGCGTAAAAAGTAAATATCCCGCCTAAGCCGGGTGCTAACTCTAAATCCACTATGCGGTGACTCATTTCCATTGTTTCCAAAGAATCTTTAAATACTTTAGGTGTCGGCGCGAATGAATTAATGAGCAAAGGCGCGAAAAAATAATTGGGATCAGAGTAACATTAATTACGACAGTTTCCTCTTATTTTAATTTTACTCTGACCCCAATTATTATATTATATTACGTTAGCACCACAGATAACCACAACAACTTGTTTGTTTCTCAATGGGTCTTGGTTTCGGATGACTGATGCCAATGCTACCGTTGCCGAACCTTCTATTAAGATATGCTCTCTTTCCAGAGCCAATCGCATCGCATCCCTGATTTCATCTTCCGTTACCAGTACGAAGACATCGACTTACTGCTGGCAGTATTTCAAGGTGATCGAGTCTAGATCACAATTGCCAGCCGTGGTGTCAGACAATGTTTTCTGATACGAGATAGCCCTCAAACCGATTATTGGTCATTTGATTTCTCTGGTTTTTGAAGTGCCGCATCCTGGTGCCTCATCAAGGGCAGTACGGTATTGGTAAAACCTGCTGCGGTGCCCGCATAGAAAAGACCCATGCTGGCGGCAATGCCGAAATGGAGTAGATACACCCCACCTATATTGACTGCTCCCGGTACGATACTCAGCAGCAAATTATTCTGCATGGTGCGTTCAAATTCGTCCGTGAATTGGAACAGCCGATCTAGCGGAGCCAAGGTGCCATCCATGAATATAATTTGCGCGGTGTCCGTTGCTGCACTGGACGCACCTTTGAGCGAAATGGAAATTTGCGCGGATTTCAGCGCAATGGCATCGTTGATACCATCGCCGATGAAGCAAACAAATTTGCCTTCATCGCGTAATTGATTAATTAAATCGGCTTTGTGTTCCGGCAGGGTTTCTGCAAAGTAGTGGTCAATACCCAATTGTTTGGCGATATTGCGCGTGGGTTGTTCGTGGTCGCCGGAGATGATGTAGGTACTCAGCCCGCGTTGTTGCAAATTTTTAACAAGTTGATGTGCTTCGGGACGAATACTGGGCTGCATTTCCAATACCCCGGCTATAGTATTGTCAATGCCCACATAAATCAGTGAATGTCCCTGTTCTTCCGCCTGCTGTTGCAGATCATCCAGTTGTTCAGGTAAAGGCAGCCCTTCACGCTGCATAAAACGAGCACTGCCGACGCGCACAGTTCTTGGTTCCAGTTGCACTTTAATGCCATACCCCACCTCGCAACTGGTTGCTTCTGGCGTGGATGGTGTTATGCCTTGTTCATGAGCTTTGTCGATAATGGCTTTGGCGATGGGGTGGGATTGACGATATTCTGCACTGGCTGCATAGCGTAAAAGTTGATTTTCATCGTAGTGTGCCAGCAGGTGAATAGTGCCGATGGTGGGTTGTTCCAGCGTTAAGGTACCGGTTTTGTCAAATACCACCGTGTCCACTTGACGCAAAGACTCCAACACTCGCCCATCTTTGACCAGAATGCCTTGCCGCGACAAGATTTGCAGATAGTTCAAAACACTGATGGGGTTATAAATAATCATGCGATACCCCAAACCTGACCAGAGGACTGCTATTGCAGATACGGGGCCCAGTAGCCCCAAAGTCATCACCCCTATAGCTAATTCTATGGGTAGCAAACTATCGGCAATTTTTTTGCCGCGCAGCATCAGGTGTTCTTTGTAACTTTTAGTCTTATTGAGAATATGCCCAATATTGGCGGCAACCGTTTCTTCGCCAGCGGTTTCAACCAGAATCCTAATGCGTCCCGCTAACACGAGGGTTGCCGCAACAACCGTATCTCCCACACCTCTTTCCACGGGTTGACTTTCACCTGTCAAAAGGTGTTGATCGATACTGGCTGAACCCGTTTGGATGATGCCATCGACGGGAATGACTTCCCCGGCATTGACAATAACAATATCGTTTTTTTGCACGGTTTCAAACGCAACTTGAATTTCAACGCCGTCTTTTTCTAACCAAACCTGGTCAGGGTGTCCTGAGAAAACGTTAATCAACTGTTTTTGTGAGTTTTCTTCGGTTTTTTTGATCAGTTTTACCACGAAACCACCCAGAATTCCCCCCAGCGCCGCTAAAAGTAGTTGTCCGGTGGCAAGCATACCAATAATCAGAATCGTAGAGACTAAATAAATACTGATGAAATGTCCTTGTTTGAAATCTTGCCATAGGGACCCAAAAAGATGACGCGCCAAATACAACACCGCAGCACCGCCTAACACATAAAATACAGGCGATACAGCCCCCAGCAACGCTAACCCCATAGCGAAAGCAGATAGTCCTAAATTGCGGTTTTCTTCTTTTTTCTGACGCACGATGCTTGTCTGCATGTCGGGATCAAGGCTCAGTTGGAGTTGCTGCCGCTCATCACCCCAAATCGCATTTTTTAAATCGTGAACCAGCTTTATCCCATCAAATGAGGCTTGTTGAGTCTCTTTTTCAGTGGTTTGTTGAACAGCAGAGGATGAAGACGCGGCCTTTTTACGTTTCAACTTACGCCAAAGTACGGCACCGCCACCTAATACAGCGAGTTCAATCAGCATGGTTATTCCTCAGTTTTGTCATTAGTACAGCACATGCCACGTCGCGGGGTCATCCTAACCGGGCACACGGGGAGGGCTGCGAAAGTAAAGGGCTGTATGCAATCGTATAATTGGATGCTATGGTAAATTATTGCTAGACTTTAAGTTATTTTAAAACAGCTTCTAAGATTTACACTTGCCAACTTCTGGAGAAAGCCCCATATTTCTCAAGCAGGTACAGGTGCTCTCAGATCAAGCAAAACTTCAAGCTGCAAGTCTCGCCAAAGATGGCTATCACCAACCCAATCGCGTTCCAACAAATTCAAACCAGCCGCTTTAACCGTTCGAGCCACACTAGGACGTATCCCGCTCACCGCCGATGTCTCGCAGGGTATCAATCAGGAAAACCCGCAGGTGCATGGCCTGCCACCTAGCCCGCAAGCACTGGCGTTTGTCGACACCGCGCATCAGGTTTTGACAGCGGTTGATCCGGCCGGCGCGCCGTTTCGCCATACGGCATCATAATCCATTGGCTAAAGCGCAATCATGACAATGGCAATGAGAGCGGCAAGCACGCCGAGCCATTGTTGCAGTTTAAGGCACTCTTTGAGGATGACCCACGCAAGCATGACGGTGATAGCTGGATATAGGGAAGAAACGATGGTGGCGACATCTAACCGGCCGGCTTGGGTCGCCATCGTAAAAAAATAGTTACCCGCTGTGTCAAGCAAACCTACCAGCGCAATAAGCGGGAGTAACGACCGTGTTGGGGAACGCCACTCACGACGGCTTATTGTATAAAGCGAGAGCGCAATAAGTGAGGCAACACGGGCTGCCAAAACGGGCCACAAGGCAGTCTCACCGCTCACGCGGTCAATGACAACATAAAAAACAGCAAATCCAACGCCGCTGATAATGGCGAAACGTAATTCAACTGGCGTCGCTTCGATCCGTCGACCATCACTAGAGAGAAACCAGACGGCTACTAGAGCAATGACAAATCCAATGATCTGAATGGTCGTTGGTACGCCATCGGTTAAGATACCGATCAACACAGGAATCACGCCGCTGATAATGGCTGCAAGCGGTGCGACAATACTCATGCGACCTCTGGCTAACCCAATATATAGATTGAGTAGCCCAATCATGCCACACACACCACCCAGACCGCCGAGCAATAGATCGCCGATTCGGGGGACGACGAATTCAAATGAAAGCACCAGAATCAAAAGGGGGATGGCACTAATGAGCTGAGCGGCCAACAGGACGCTATACACATTGTGTCTCTTTGAAGCCAATCCGCCACTAAAATCACCGCTTCCCCAGGCGGCCATCGCTCCAAGCGCAAACAAGGCTGTTAATAAATCATTCTCGAACACGAGCGTTTATCTCTCCCTATAACAATCGTATTGTGGCAGCGGATCAGGGTACTATTGGGATCGACCTTGAAGTGCAACTCGCCCAAACGATCTTCGAACGTCTCCCGCTTGCGATAGTCATTCAAGGAGTTCCGGGTAGGGCAATCGCATTAAAATGCTATTGATAATAGCAATACCTTCGCCAAAAGTTTAGTATTATAGAAGGTTATTATCATAACTCATTGAAAATAAATATAGCGTTTCCCGATTGCCTAAAATACAAAATTTTCAAAGGTTTTAAAGCCCCAAAGGGGCGTTGTAATATAGCCAGGGGCAACGCCCCTGGAAAATTTTTCTAAAAAAACCAGATTAATAGAGCAAGAAATGGCGAAGGTATTGTTAGACTAAAACAGGATTTTCAAGGTTTTTGTGCGAAATACATGGCCAATTTCAGCAACTTTAGTCTCCACACGATCCAACTCTTCGTCCGAGGCATTACCTGACAAGAGAAGCCCCCCGCAAGTGCCACTATGTGTTGCTAATATGCCTAGCACGTCCACTTCATCCGCCTTCTTCAAGATTCTCGCGAGAAACGCATTGCCAGTCCGATTTACATGCAGTTCAGTTGATTTCTGGGCGCATCGGGCAATTTCGACATCGTCCCTTTTCGCGAATGCAACCAACAACTCATTGTATAACTTATCATATTCCTCAAGGAGTTCCGGGGTGAAATTCAGGTTCCTGTTGTACTCCTCAGTCGAAAGCTCACCACCCGCATCTACTGCAACGATATTGAAGTCTGGGATGTAGTTAAGCTTGCTCAAAAGTTTTCCCAGCCGATGATTATAGACAACGCTCATGTAATAGTGGAGACCATCATGAGGTTCAATTTTGGCGAACAGCCGGGAGATAAAGTTCTCAGTGACGATAATGCCAAACACCTCTTGAAACGCTCTGACCACTGCAAGCATGTCGGCGGTACTTGAACTCAGCCCCTTTCCGATTGGAATGTTCCTAGTGAAATTTATACTGATCCTGATCCCTGAACTCAGGCCCAGAACTTCAAGCATCTGTTCAGAAACTTTTCTTGATTTGGATAACTTGGTATCGACGAAAGAAGAACCGTCAATCGGTTCGCAGACCAGTTCACAGGTACTCCACATATTGATTGGTATCGTGACTAAAAAATCTTCACCGTTTGACAGCCTACCTTGAACAATCTCGCCAAAACTTGCAAATGATTTTCCGTAGCCGACCCGCTTTTCCATCATAGCAGACCCTCAATCCATTTCAGTTTCATGTAACCCGGTTTTACTTCAAAAAGTGTTTTGAAAATATAACGTTGAATCAGGGCATTTACCAACACAACAATCGTTTACCTTGAAACGGGATCATGTCCCAGTACTTCACGATAACTACGCCGACCCCAGGGAAAGTATGCCCAATCTCTACCCACTTCCTTTGGATCTTCAACAATTGTGGGATGAGACCAATCCCTCTTCAATTCTTCAGCACGTTCATTCAGCCATTCTGGCTCAAAGACAGTCTGCATATAACGAATGCCGTGATCAGGGAAAATGGTTAAAACATTTTTGCCTGGATTCATCCGTACAACCCAGTCAGCCACAGCGTAAGCAGCACCGGCTGTAGGCCCCAATAAAAGCCCGTAATTACTGTGAATGTGATGGACGGCATTGATCATCTTCGCTACTGGGAGCCAATGCACTTCATCGCACTGCGTGTGGTCAAGGTTGGGAATAACGATATCAGAGCCCATACCAAGCAAGAGTACATAGCATTCCTGACATAGCGGATATGCGCGTCCCGATGTTGGGCCAAACAGGACCGACAGGTTGTGATCGACTGCAATCGCCGATAACTCAGGATTGTTTTCCCGCAATGCACGCACCATCCCGCAGATCGAACCACCACTGCCTACCGATGCAACGAGAAAGTCGATCTTTCCAATAGCCTTGCCTATAGAATGTCCAATCGAAGCGTAGGCAGCCGGATGAAGTGGATTGGTGTACTGCTGTGTCCAGAATGCTCCAGGATTATCTGCGAGTATTTGCTTGAGTCCATTCAGTCTAGCTTGTTGAATGCCACCCAGTGTACCACCTGCACTGGGTATAATTTCAATGTTGGCTCCCAAGTGTTCTAAACGCCACTTGACAGAATCCTCCAGTGGGCCAGTTACGAGAGACAATTGCAAACCAAGATTTGCACAGACCATTGCTAGCCCGAGTGCAAATGTGCCAGAGCTACTCTCAATAACGAGACCTCCGGGTTTCAAAGCACCCGTCTCTAAAGCATTTTCTATAATGAATCGAGCAGGCACAATCTTCATAAGATCGAATTGTGCAGCAAATAAATGCGGTTGCATTTGAATTAGGGAATGCCTGCACAGACTGTCCAATGCAGAATCAATTCGCTCTTCGTTACCCATAACACTCATTTTTTTACCTATATAATTTTCATTGATAGATAGCACTTTGAACGCGTAATACTGACATAGCAAACAACTAGCAAAACGGCCACCCGCCACCAAACTTCGGAATAATTTATCACAAAGATGCCAACTTATTCCGCGCAAACTCCGACAATGCATTGACCGTTTTGAAGTGTTTAGGCACCATGTCGTTCATACCAAATGCAACCTGATGTTGCTGTTCAAGGTAGGTGACCAAATTCATCATGAAGAGCGAGTCGATGGTACCTGAGTCAATCAAGTCGTAGTCATCATCAAAACCTTCTGGCATCCGACCTTTAAAACCTTCATTGATAATGTAGTTGCGCAAAGCTTCCTGTATTTCCATGGTGATTCTCATTTATGGGTGACGTAATTTTTCTGGGTTGCGGATTTTTTTGCCGCTGGCGGTGTAGGCCAACTGTTCAACCCACTGGAATCGACTAGGGATTTTGTGACTAGCCAGATATTGCCTGCAATAAGCTCTTAACGCGTTTTCATCTGGGGCTTTTTGGCCTTCTTCTAGCACTAGATGCGCTCTGGCGGGTTCTCCCCATTGCTTTTCCTGAACACCAAACACACAGGCGGCATGAATGGCAGGATGTTTTTCCAGCACCGATTCCACTTCTTCGGGAAAGAATTTCATGCCACCGACACTAATCATTTCTTTACTGCGACCAACGATATAAAGAAAACCATCCTCATCCAGCTTGCCCAAGTCACCTGTTCTAAACCAACCGTTATTTTGTTGCAGGATGGCCTCACGGGATTTCCAAGGGGAGTAATACGCATCCAACATTCCTTTGCCCTTGATGGTGATTTCTCCCTGCTGTTGTCCTTGTGGACAGTCAAGCCGTAGTTCATAGTCAGGCAACATTCTGCCAACAGAACCTTGTTTGTCTCTCGCATGGCTCACATTAATCGCGGGCAAACCCAGTTCAATAATGCCGTAAGTTTCATTAAGAACCCGCCCAAAACGTTGATAGAAAGTATCGGCAACTTCTGAACTCAGGGCGGTGGTGGTCACGATGGCAAAGCGCAGTTCAGATGGTAAAACGGCTCCAGTGTCATCTTGAATCATCAGGTTATAGTGGATTGGAGAACCATACATCAACGTCGCCTTGTGGCGTGTAGCTGCAGTGAGCAGAGTTACGCCGAAACTATTTCTTGGTAGGATGATACTGGCACCAAAGCTTAGATAAGCGACAATAGAAACCGCAAAGTGATAATCCATCGATAACATCCACAGGATACGGTCATTTTCATTGATTTTTAGTGTTTGATTAGCCGCGTGAATACGCTCATAAATGGATTCATGCGACAACACCACACCCTTGGCATCGCCCGTTGTACCTGATGTAAAGCGGATAAACGCCGCGTTGATTTCGGCCAACTGGGGAGGTGCTTCGTAGCCGGCATCAACCTTGGCAAATACAGCTTTATGTGTGATGGTTAAGGCTGTCGCTTGGGTAAACGCGCTGATTTGATCTAGGAAATTGGCACTGGATATAACAGCATCCATATGGATATGTTGGAATATTTGTTGTTTTTCCGGGGCAGTCAACTCGAATGGCAGCGGCGTAACACAAGCGCCACAATCCCATATAGCATAGACGAAGGCAATATAATCACGTCCGCTCTGATAATGTAGCCCAATATTGCTACCACTGTTAACCCCCGCTTCCTTGAGTTGTTTTGCTAGTAATTGAATCTCTTCACGAAATTCAACATAGCTGGTCTTGTCCTCTACTTCCTGACCCAACATGAGAGGATGATCGGGTTGTTGTTCGGCCTTTTGAAAAAAGCATTCGGCCAAATTTAGTTTCATCTGGAACTCCCAAAAATTTTTTTGCCAACAGCTTCACCCATTGCCCAGCAAGTGCCTGCAACACGGGCGGATGCCTGCGCGCGCGGCTCTGCGGAAAGGCATTTTCCAGCAGCCCACAGATTAGTGAAACCTGCTACCTTCAGACTACACAACGGAATATCATAATGATGGCCTGCTGGCAGGTATTCCAAGCTGATTCCCTTTTGAGGATGCCAATGTTCAATGGGCCAGCAGGCTCGACAGGCAACATCAGCAAACCGCTTGCCCTCTTTAATATCTGTTTCCGTCAGGCAGTATTCCCCTTTGATTCGCCCGCCATCACGAATACCCAGTTGACCATGCCTATTTATGAATGTCCCAGTAAAACCAGGTAATGTTTGCAGAAAAGTTAACAGCCGTTTTGCGACAGCTTTCATATGATTTGCATCATAATCCACTGGTGTGACATTGAATTTGGCATAGGCCTCATCGGGATAAACCCCGGTATCCAGCCACAGGGTCGAGCACTCTACAGGCAGTTCATCGTTGTCTACCGCCTTGCGGATTTCTCTTAATAGCGCAACACTTTTAGGAAACTGGAGAGCATTGGGGCTAATACCCCGAAGTTGTAGGATGAAGCCACCCAAAGCCAGGCCATCGGCAAGCAGTTCCGCATCAATATGCCGTACAATACTCGCGTTGCCTGTCGTATCAATCAGTGCATGGGGCCGTAAAGTGCAGGATTCACCGTTATAGGTGATACTGATCTGTTCAATGTATCCAGCATGGATGGAAACGCTGGTGACGCTTGAGTGATAACTGACATCAATGTTGGGCGTTGTTGTGATCCAGTCTGTGATCACTTTCGTGTAAATCCCCGGATCGACATCCAGCACCCAAGTTTTACCGATGCGCCGTTTTCGTGTATGTGGACTGGCCTGACTTAGCCGTTCGGCGAGTTCTACCGGTAAACCGCTATTGAGAAAATTGCCTTGGTCATCAAACAATCCGCCTATGCTGTGGATCAGTGCCTGCGTCACCGTGCCGCCAAGTTCTGCTGTTTTCTCCAGTAACACGACGTTAATGCCTTGTGCTGCCGCTGACAGGGCGCAGCTTAACCCCGCAGCGCCTCCTCCCACAATAACGACGGGGGACGACTGGCTAGACGAGGACATTAAATTTCCTTCATTTCTCATCGTCAATTGGCTTTCGTAATTTATACCCATCCTGCTGTGGCTTGTCAGATATTCTCTTGCAGAAATATCTCGGCAATCATTCAGACGGTTTATTTGATGGCTTTGACCACCATCATGGAATCTGCCCACCAATAATTGCAATCATCCGGGGGCACCAAGTCCTCGATCTTTTTCATCTCAACTGCTCGAAAGTATTTGAACAGTAGCCGTTGATGAGCACGGCTGAGAGAATCAATTTCCCTAGTAAAATACGTCATTACTCCCCCCTCTCGCAAGTGGGGCACAATTAGAGGCAAAAAACTACCCACCCCGGTGCTGGATTCGACTTCCACCGAGTCGGGTTCACTGACAAAATACGGATCAAACAAAACCCCATCGTATTGCCCAAACTGCTCGGACACCTCTTGCCAAGTGCCATGCAGCAAATGGATGGGGGTCAGCGCATAAGACTGATGCCATTGTTTGAAGGCTTTAACCACGGCATCATTAGGTTCCACAATGGTATAGGTTCGAACCCCATATTCTTGAATATACGTTGCAGAAATCCCCATACCAAAGCCTATTTCCAGCACGTCTCCATGCGTTTCCGTCACGTTTTCTGCCATAGCTTGCATGATGCGGTGTTCCCACGATTGCATCACTTGGTGTCCTTGCAGAAGTAATTGCGTCTCATCATACTGTACGGCTTGTTTGTCCCAATTTTCAGGCAAATCAGGGCGTTTGGTACCACGAACAAAGCGTTGTGAAAGCAAATTCGTCTGCTGGAGATCACGAGCTGATTCATTCATGAATTTACACATCAGCCACTCCCGTTGGAAATCTTGGAGTGTAGGCATAAACTCATCGCTTTTGATGCGTAACTCCAGATCAAAATGGACCAAATCTTTTTTGTAAATCATGGGTAATTTCATTGTTATATTTATGGTAATTCGGTCATTGTACTACTACTTGGATTAAGGAACTCTGGTTTAACCAAAATATCAGCACCAGTCTCCTTGCCAATACGATTGAGCCGGACAAGAGGAATATCGCCGATCAAATCCAGCATACTGTCTGCAATCTTCAAATCTCTATTCATATCATATTTCCGTGGGGACATCGGGCGAAGTTCCCGTTCCCCTCCTCCTTTCTGCATTTCGGAATAAACAAAAGTTGATTCCCCGTTGCCTAAGGCGATGAGCGTCATCCAACCGTCGAAGGCGGATCGATTTGATAGATACGGTATGGGTATATGGACTTAAAACCAAAACGTTTGAGCCAGGGTACCGAGGTCTCTTCGCGTCCATGGCCGCTTGCAATCTGGATTCCCATGTCGCGCAGCACTTTTAGGCGAGCTGCTATGAGCGATTGGAAAAGACCGCGCGCCTGGTAGGCCGGGACGACGTAATCCCCAGTCAACCAACCAGAGTCTTCTTTGATGTACATGGCGCCACAGCCCGCGACAACGCCCTCGTAGCGAGCGATGAACAGCTGCATGACTGCATCAGGTCCAGTGATTAATTCACGGTAGCGACACCGCCTGAATGCCACTTCATCTGCGGGGAGGGTTCTACCCGAAGACATGACTCCCGAAGACATTACCTCAATGTAGGCTTCGTAAGCTTCTGTTGAATTGGGATCGACTTGTTCAATCTCCGTGCCTTCGACTAATTCGAGTGGAAGCGAAGTGTCACACAGGAATGCCCTGACATCAGAACGGGTTGCGCCTCGTTTGAGGAGACGCTCCCCAAGGTATGCCGGTTGCGTCCAGGGATAGACGCACCACCTCATTGGACGACCGAGCTTCTGATACTCGGCGATTACCGTCTCGATTTCTCCATCAGCGTCCCGTTCATTGAGGTTCGAGAAGAGAATCTCGTTGTCGTCAGCAGCCCAGGGCGATGATGGTGTGACAGTCCGATACCAACCATTTTCATTGGTTACGATGGCATCGTCCCGTAACAGTTGCGGACAGATAGGTCCTTCCAGGGCGATCTTAAATTTTGGATCATATCGAGATATTTTCATTTTAGCGACCAGCTAGGCGGTGGCGGGGTTTGAACTTCTAGCGTTGAGCTCAGCTAAAAGATCAGCCCACCACGTCGTCATTGCGGCAATGGCTTGTTTGGCACCGGTGATAGCCTGTTGCGTGTAAATCGTTGGTCGATCTCCTTCCTTGTTGGCTACAGGTTGGTCCACTGGTAAACCACGCAGGAAGACACCAAGTTCTTCTCTATGGCTTTGCTCAACACCGCTGAGATGCATCTCATGAAAGTAAACCAAGTCCGTCCCTTTATCTGCCAGGTTGCGTCTTTTAATGATTTCATTGGAGATATCCAGAAACACTTCGTGCTCGAAGATTGCGGCAGTTTCGGTTGCGAACATCATCCCTAAAACTGCGGAAGGTTCGCCGTCCACTAGTTCGCCAATCGTATCCAGAAAATGTGTGGTGGAAGGAAATTCATCCCGTGTTTCAATATCAACACCGATTTTCTTGAGTGCGGCTTTGTACATGGGGGCATGTCCATTTTCTTCCCCGCAGTTACGGATGAGTTCCTTCTTGACAGCTTCGGTGTCGAAGGATCCTGTCAATTCTGCGGCAGACGCTAAAAACTTGGTATTTCGCAATGAAAACTGGTAGTGTTCCATCATGATCCACTCGAGAGCCTCGGTAGTAAACTGATCCAGATTTTTGAGCTGTTCTTTTGCGTTGTCGATGAATTCCTGATTCCGATGGTCGATGATGGCTGCTACATCCATTTTGGTTGCACTACCAACGGCTGCCAGAGAACCGTTTGAACCTACATTTGTTGCTACTTCTGCTTGCATGATTGACTCCTAGATTTGAGTTGATTTGACAATTCTATTATCGGTTTAGATTCACAATTCTGTTGTTAATCTTTAATAACAGTAAAATGGGTCAGTACTGGGGTGTTAAATTTGGGCTTTTTTGGGAGAAATTTTTCAATCTGGTTTTCTGCAATAAAATAGTTTTCAATTGTTAATTATTAATTGTTAATGATGTATGTTAACGACAAAAAACTTCAATAACTAATTGTTTTTTCTGAACGGAACAAAAATGGGAGCCATTTTTGACTTGATAAAGAACCTGACGACATCACCCCGTTAAATAAATGTCATCGGACTCATTGCGGGGTACTAGAGTTTCGCCAATTAATAATTAACAATTAACAATTCATCATTTAATCAACACAGGAACAAAACTAGGGTGAAAAATAATTCGCAAAACCACGTCAGATTTAACACCCCAGGTCAGTACCCTTTAATTGAAAAATTATCAATTACTAAATTGAGCGGCACTTTCCAAGGACGTAAATTGTCCGCTCCAACGCCTTGTTATCCTGAGTGACAACCGCCCTTAGCAACTTGAAATAAGTGGAGAAGGGCGGAGCGTTTCATAAGGATAACAGTAATATAAAAAGGGTACTGACCTAGCCTGTCGAAATTGACCTATTTTAGCTCAATTTGACTTTCCCGACTTATGGATTATAAAAAAGTGAAAAATAGACTGGAAATAATTTTCAAATTATGGTAGATAGTTAGTTAAGACTAACTACCTAACGAGACGATATAAACTCATGCTTCAAATGTCAAAAATAATACAAAGCCGTGATGACTGGAAATCCAAAGCCGTTCAACGGGCAAATGAAATCAGAGAACTTAGAAAAACCCAAAAACGCTATCAAAAAAAAATAGCTGAACTAAAGAGACAACTTAATACAATAGAACAAGCTGTTGAGGATAAAAAAAAAGTAATAACTCCAGCTGCAATCGCTCCTGTTATTGATATAAATGAAGCTCAGCAAACCCGTGCTTTATGTATTATGCTGGTCTTACAAGCTGTCGTTTCATATAGAAGTGTGCCCCGTATTCTTGATTTATTTAACACAAAAACACCACTCTCATTAGAATGGATACCTCATTTTACCTCTGTGATTAACTGGAGCTTGCGTTTGGGTTTGGGAATGCTCAACCAAGTTAAACCTATCAATAAACCATGGATAGCTATCATAGACCATTCCATAGACATAGGTACATCGAAAGCTTTGGTGGTCTTGAGGGTAACAATGGATAGCTTATCACGACGAAGACAAGCAATTCAACTTCAAGATTGTGAATGCATAGGAGTGAAGGTTTGTGAAATAGTCAATGGAACCAGCATCTCACTAGAATTAGAACAAATTTTTAGTTCAGCTGGTACACCTGATGCCATCATAAAAGACTGTGATTATAGCCTTCAAAAAGGAGTTAGGTTATGGTCAGAAAAACAAAATAATGCTGTTCCAGTGATCGAGGATATAGGTCATGTAATGGCAAGTGCCCTAAAATCTCAGTTTGATAAAATGCCAGCTTATAAGTCTTTCACTTCATTAATAAGCAAGGGGGCCAAGTGCTTGCGACAAACCGATCTAGCTTTTCTAACCCCTCCTAAATTGCGAACAAAGGGACGCTTTCAAAGTATCAGTAAGTTAGGTAAATGGGGCGATAAAATATTGAATGTACTTGCGGTCAAAGGCCGCGCAAAAGAAGGTAGTTTGTTAGCTAGAGTCCGTGTCGCATTGCCGGGTTTTACCCGATTAAAACCTTTTATAAGACGTTTTGCCAATACGACAAAAATCGTCTCACAAGCTATGGAAATTCTCAAAAATAAAGGACTTGATCAAAGTAGCTATGATCAGATAACAGTGCTATCAGAAAAATTTTCAATAAATTCAAAAGTCAAAAAACGTTTACTAGTTTGGTTGAATCAGCACATTAAAGTCCAGAAAAAAATAACATCACTACCGTTATTGGTTAGCAGTGATATTATCGAATCGCTATTTGGGAATTTCAAGCACATTATTGCACGCGGCCCACAGGCTGACATGAACCGTACTGTGCTATTAATTCCTGCTCTTTGTGGGAAGATGGATGAAATAACAATTTCACAAGCTCTAAGTCAGGTACGTCACAATGATTTGAAAATCTGGGAGCAAGAAAATATACCCTATACTATGCGTAAGAAACGCCAAGCTTTTTTTGACCAAAGTAATAGCCAAAAAACGGGGTAAATTTTAGTTGGGATAAAGGGCTTATTTCGACAGGCTAGTACTGACCCCTTTTATTTTTCTAATCAGGAGTAGCAGGAACTCAAAATTTGCCGCAGCTGTCCCTGTGCCAAGCCAGTTGCCAAAATTTTATTGTTTCGGCATACATTTAAGGCAGTTCCAAAAAAATAATTATCCCAAATGCTAAAAGTTTTGGCGTGCAAAAACGGGGGAAAGTAAATTCAAGCCAGTGTCGGGTGAAAGAATGGTGGGCAACAAAAAACCGTTACTCATCCTACAAAAACAGAGTGGGATAATTTATTTTTTGGATATGCCTAAAGGCTAAGAGGCTAACACCGCTCTTCACCCGCCGAAGGTCGGAGTGCAAGGCAAAGTTAGCAGGTAAAGCAATGTGTTCAACGAGCATACCTTCTAACACCGCTCTTCTCCCGCGCGGCTTTTTGCGTCGGGAGCAAGGATTAGTTAGAATTAATTTTACTCTGACCCCAATTATTATTTTCAATTAGTTCAGTTTATATTCGTTTATTTTTGATTAGAATTCTAAAATACGAACATTTCCCATTTATCGATAAATCTTTTTCATCATTCCCTTTTCTGAATTTAATTATTTCAAATTGGTCGGGATTAAATTTATGTAGAAATGTTATTGGTACACCCATAACCCCCTTGTAGTCTAATGGTATGTCTTTTGTTTTATTAACATTAATTCCATCATAATTGTCATATTTTGGATATTCGGCTTCGTTCCCAAAATATCTTTTTGTGAGTGCAATGTCTTCGTGCCGTTTAAAAGTATCTAAGTTAGTTAACCATAGACAATTGTTTGGAGAAACTATTCTATTTCCTAAGCTATCCATCCGAGCCTCTGTTCCATAAAGTTCATAGTGTTCGGGAACAATAAAACCAGAAATACCTCTACCAAGATTTATTCCTAACCAGGCCTTGTTTTCTTTAATTAGTTTGAAAATTTCTTTATAAGTTATTGCATTAATATTGCCAATTACCAAAAACTTTTTATCGCATTTAACTAATTGAGCTACATACTCTCTGAATAATGAAAATGGTGGATTAGTAACAACAATATCGGACTGCTTTAATAGTTCAATACTTTCTGAACTACGAAAATCTCCATCCCCATTAAAGTAAAGAATATCAGTTGAACTTGGTTTGTTTTTTTCTCCCTCTATACCTGTATATTCAAAGAAAAAACCATTTTCATCTTCTTCTGTATTAAATAAATCTCTTACTTTTTCTCTATAACAAGCTGTTAATAATTTTTTAAGACCTAATTCTTTGAAGTTTGAAGCAAAATAATTAAAAAAATGACTAATTCGAGGGTCATCGCAATTGCAAAAAACCACCTTGTCTTTAAAATGACTTTTATAATGTTGCAATTCACTTTCTATATCTGAAAGTTGTGTATAAAACTCATCACTTTTTGATTTCTTAGCTTTTTGCAATAATTTATTTGTTGCATTTCTTGCCATTATCTACCTATCTTAATTTAATAAATCTTTTGTCTTTAGTTAAGTTATTTACTTTTTGTTTTGTTATCTGATTAAATATTTCACTTCCCAATACTCTAAGAGAGGTTTTAGAAATCTCAATCATAATCTCAAACATTTTTTTGGCATCCCATTTTTCTCCATCCCCTTGTGTATATATCGAAGTTGCTTGAAGCATAATTGTTTTGTCTTTATGCTTAACAAATTTATTTTCACATAAATTGGTATTTATTGGCATTCCATAATTTGCAGAGGTCAATCTATCTAATCTGTTTAGCCTTCCTGAATTGTATTCAAGCTTTACAACCCTTTCATCGGGTCTTTTAATTGAGATAGTTTCTGTTAAAAAA
>JAYQWI020001324.1:0-5707 GCA_035871815.2 Candidatus Parabeggiatoa communis | reverse complement strand
TCATCTGATTCCTCAATATAGGGAAACCGTCTATATGACAAAAAAAATGACTTTTGGGTAGGCAACACGGAACGATCATTTAACCAATCAACAATGCTATAGCTCTCTTTCAATCTTTCTGAATCAAATTGTCTTTCAACTCTGAGGCAGGAAAAACCATTTTGTTGCGCTTTTTTACAAACATCAAGCAAATTCTGCATCCGTTGTTTAGCCTCATGTTCAGAATTGGCGAGATAGTTTGCCGATATTTCGTTAAATACCAAATCCATTAGAGCAACCTCATGAGTAAATTCTGCCATTCATCTAATAAGCCCTCTGGATAATGGCTTAATTCTCCGAATTGATCTATTTCAATGTGAGTGATTTTGGTTTCGTGAGAGGACTTTTTGCGCTCAAAATAATAAACGGAAACATTGTTTTTATCTATCAAGCTTTCTTTGACTGCGACACGAACACCGTTTATGATATGATCACTGTGCGATTCAGCCAAAATCTGAACGCCATTTTGGGCAGCAAGTGCCATTAAGCGCCCCACTGTCGATTGGCCTTTCGGGTGTAAATGCGATTCTGGATTTTCAATTAAAATTAAATCGTCCGGTTGGGCTTTTAAGAGGGCAACGATCAAGGGTAAGACATAAGTTATTCCAAAGCCTACGTTAATCGGTAAAAATTCATTGGTATATCCTTCCTCAGTTTCAAATTGAATACCCATTCGCACCAAATCGACTCCTTTGATATCTTCTACATTAATTTTGGTGCCCGGACTGATGTCACCAAGCCAGGCAGCCGTTTGGTGCAATAACGTGTCAGAATAGGCCTTGGGATGGTGTAAATTGGGGTAACTGATTTTTGTGCTTGAACCAAAATGAGATAAATAATGAACAGCATATTCTCCTTTGATGCCGAGATTTTTATGGCGCGTCACCTCAAATTCTGACTTTGAATAGATTGTTTGTGGACTTAAATGTTCGGCAGATAAATAGTGAAATTGAGGCGTAAAGAGTGAAATTGGCTTCAATTCAGCAGATGAAGTCTCAAATGATGCTAAAGGCAAAATGTCGGTTGCACTTTCATAGCGAAACTGCCAGCTCAATTCAGCACCGTTTGTATCTCTGAGTTCAATAGTCATCAATTCGTCTTTGCCGGCATTTTGACAAAAGGCATCTTTACCCCTTCCAATGGTGACAAGGTTTCCGCCTTGTAAGAGCAAACCGTTTTCTTGCAACGTGCCTTTAAAAAAGGATTGTCTGAGTAACAGAAAGACTTGTAAGAGGGAGGATTTGCCCATGCCATTCATCCCGAAACATAAATTGAGGTTACTCGGTTTCAGGTAAATGTTTTTTAAGGATTTAAAATTTTTTATATGGATAAAACTAATCATGATTCAACACCTTTTCGATGAGTGCATTAATTTTAGAAAAACGAGTGATAACGCTTTTTTTGTTCCCGGCTGCCCCACCAATGGATTTTTTAAATTCTGCATTAGACTTCAATAATGCCATAAAATCTTGCTTAACCTGTTCGGCATGATGAATCAGTTTTTGCTGTTGTTCTGCCGTTAATTTTGAAAGTAATACGGACCAAACTTCAAAAAGTGCTTTATTTAGAGGTTTTTTTTTATCTTCTGCGTGATATCGTCTTCTAAAAGCATCGTTGCCAAAAATTTGGGTGGCTGTCATCATGGCAGCGGTAAAATTTTGCTTGATTTCTGTAAGCTTCTCTTGATTCAGGCTGTTGATCGCATACATAGCCGTATTGAGATGCTGTTCCAAATCGCCTTGGTATTCCGTGGCGGGATGCAAGTAAAAGGCAACAAACCGCGTGACATAATCTCGATCCAACATGCGTTCCGTTGGAATAGAATGGGTTGTTGCCTCTTTAAATACCTCTAATTGTGACAATTCGCTAATCAAATCCGCTGGTTTGCCTTGATTTAAGGCATGTCGTATTTCAGCCGGTTTTAGCACTAAGCCGCTGGTATTAATTCGTTTAAAAATGTTGTATTTCACATCAATTGGGGTGCCCGGATTGATGATATAGACAATAATTTCATGTTCTTCAATGCGCCTTTGCAAATCACGGGGGAGTTCATCAAAGGTTTTGTCATTAAATTGAGTTAAATATTCTAAGTTTTGAAGACGAAGTTTTTTCTCAACAACAAAATTTTTGAAGGTGCTGAGCCTTTGTAATCCATCAACCACTAGCCATTTATTATCATCACTGCCATCAAAATAAAAAGCCGGCAAAGGAAATCGAATGAGAATAGATTCAATCAATCGGCTTTGCTGAGTTTCATCCCATAAATCAGTCTTTCGCTGAAAACCTGTCAATAAATGTATTTCGTCATGCCTAAGCCGGCGAAAAATGACTTCCAATATCATCTGTTTAGTTTGGATATCAATTTTCTTAGGATCAAACGGCTTGACTATATCAATTTCAGCTTGATTGGTATCCATTTTGATTTCAATTTCAGGTTTTTATTGGTGGGTGCATTCCCAAAAAAAGGGTTATTATCACTCTGCACAAAAGCAAAATAACAATGCACTCCAAAAAGGCCGCAAAATGAATTTTGCACTCCAAAAAGGCCGCAAAATGAATTTTGCACTCCAAAAAGGCCGCAAAATTCGTTGATTATGCGGATTATTATGATTTGTTCGTACCTTGATTTTTTTTCTATTGAATCACGACAGAAAATAACAAATTAACTCTATTTCCCATAATAGGCTTCTATGACTGAGCAAACATAAGCCATTTGTTCTTCTGTTAGTGCTGGAAAGGAGGGTAAACTCATGCCGTTTTCATAAGCGTAAATGGAATTGGGAAAATTCTCGCTTTTCATATTCTGAGGGTTTGTCTCCTTCAAATAGGCAAAACAGGGTTGTTTATGAAGTGGATAGAACAAGGTTCTGGGTTCAACACCTTTATCCTTCATAAAATCGCGAATCGCTTGCGCATTGTCTGCCAAAATGGCGACTCTGAAAGGCACCCATTCTGCCTCTGGAGCGGGGGTTAGAAAAGAAATTTCTTCTATTTGTCCTAATCGTTCCAAATAGTATTGTTTGATTGCCTCCTTTCTTGCAATGATTTGAGGCAACTTCGCTAATTGAACCTGCCCTATCGCCGCTTGAATATCGGTAATCCGAAAATTGTACCCCATTTCTGGATGAATAAAAGAGCCCCTATCAACACGCCCTTGATTCCTTAACAATAAGAGTTTGTGGTGCATTTCTTCATTACTCGTGACGACAAACCCCCCTTCTCCAGTGGTTATTGTCTTGTCGGCAAAGAAAGAAAATGTACCGATATCGCCAAACGTTCCTGCATGTTGGCCTTTGTAATGCACACCTAATGCGGCGGCGGCATCTTCAATCACCAGTAAGTTGTGTTTTTGGGCAAATTGAGCGACTGCGTCCATATCGGCAATGGTGCCATAAATATGAACTGGCATGATGGCTTTGGTTTTGTCATTGACAAGATGATCAGCATGACTCAACTCAATTTGAAAATTGTCTCGGTTGACTTCGACGAAAACCGGTGTAGCGCCTGCCATGTGTACTGAGGTTGCAGACGCAATAAAGGTAAAATCAGGCACAATGACTTCATCACCTGGCCCAATATCCATTGCTTTCAATCCCAAATAAAGGGCCAGCGTGCCATTCGGTGCAAAAACGCCATATTTAGCCCCAATCAAATCCAGCAATTGTGCTGAAAATGCTTTTGACTTTGGGCCTTCTGTAATCCAATTGTTTTCAAAGCAATCAGCTATGGCTTGATATTCATCCGCCCCAACCCAAGGCGCAAATTGATTAACTTTCATTTTTTCAGTTATCAGTTATCAGTTATCAGTTATCAGTTATCAATACATTGATATCCACTATTGGAAAGGCCAACTTATGTATCTTACAAACTATAACATGATTAAAAGTGATAATGCATTAAATAGTTTAATGCAAAAGCGGTTGAAAAAATAAGCGATTTTGGTTGTGTCTCATTGGGGAGCACACCGTTATAGAGAAGATTTTGGGCTTCTGCTTTATTAGCAATACGCACTAATCGTTGATGTTCAGTGAGTTTGCATTGATAAAAAAAGTCGTCATCCAGATGGGTTTGTATGATAAATACGGCATCCATTTCACTGGTTAAAGGATTTCCTGCGATACCGATCAAATGGAGATGAGAATAATGTTCGCCAAAAACCAGTTCTATTTCCTCTTCAAGCTCCCTTTTCGCATCATGATATAAATTCACTTGCTGTATATCATCGCAAAAAGTGGCTAAACCACCGGCAACATGGATATATCCAGGATAATCAATGTGCGCTGATCGTTCGCCTAAAAAGACATGGCCTTGCTGACTTAACACAACTGCTGTCACACCGACTGTTTTGGTAAAGTAGGCGTAAGGATTACCCTCATCTTCAATGCCCTTTAACATGCGTTTTAACGCATCGACTGGCATTCTCTCGATATCTTGACGATAATGCTGATAAATCGTTGGGCCCAAGTGGAGTAATAGCTTTTCTGGGTTTTCATAACTGCCTTTGATCAGTTCTACTTTGTCCAGTCTCAGTTTTCGATCATCATAGGGACTGTCTGCTGATAACAGCGGTTTGATGATGTTTTCCAAATAACTATCAAAAGTTATATCAATGGGTGGGCCGGAGATATTTTGTGGTGCGAATCCTTTCACAACTTCAATATTTGAAATAGAGTTTGAATACCCAGTCACCACTTCAAAAAAGTCATCATCATTTTTAAGCGCATGGATGAGGTTATCATAACCCGATAATTGCGCTAATGCCTCAAGACATTTTGGCTTTAATACGTTTAATTCATTCAATTTTTGTTCAGTTATCAGTTATCAGTTATCAGTTGTCAGTTATCAGTTATCAGTATCTTGGTATTTATTATGTCTAAGGCCAATAGCATTTATCTGACAAGCTATAGCACGCTGTCAATTTTATTTGTTCTGGTTTAGCTAAGTATATGAATATTTAAAAAAATAAAAATATTACCCCACAAAATTTTCTTGACAATGTAATAGTTTGTTAAATGAATATTTAACCCTTTCCAATAGTGGATTTCAAGGTGTTGATAACTGATAACTGATAACTGATAACTGTTAGAGGGTGTGTAAATCGGGATTCTTCGGATCAAAAGTTCTATCTAACAAGGCGATGTGCTCACTCTCCTCCAAATAGAAAAAATCATGCAAAATATTGGGAGAGATTCTGACGCCTTCGCCTTCTTCTAAGGTGAATTCGACGACTTCTTCCAAATTGGCGATGTTTGTTAATTTCACACGCATTTTGCCATGAATAAGAAAAATGATTTCATGGGTAGACTGGTGAAAATGCCCACCTCGGTGAGCCCCTTTTTCCGTTTTGACAAAGTTCACTTCTTTCCAGTTTTGTTCGTTCACTAAACCGATAAATGAACCTCGCTTGTCTTTAAAGTGACAATAGGGTTGTAATTTGCTGTTTAACATTTTTATTGCCTGTCTCATTTTTATGAATAAGTCGAGAATTTCTTAATAATATGTCGTTAAATTTGACATCTGGTTCTATTTTGCCACGGAAAAACACGGAAAAACACGGCAATATTCCGTGCTTTCTGTGTCATTCCGTGGCTAATATCCCAATTCGCTTATTGAAGTTGTTCTACAAGGTAAAAGTAAACCCGTCTATTAATGCTCCTGGTAACCGCGT
>JAYQWI020001323.1:0-5446 GCA_035871815.2 Candidatus Parabeggiatoa communis | reverse complement strand
TCTAGGGCGTAATGATAAATATCGGGGGCCGGTTTTTTATCCGGTACGGCATTACCGGCCGCTATCACTTCAAACCAGTCGAGGGATTCTGGTGCTAGACTGTTTTCTAGTAAGCTGGTGACATTTTGTGGTGTGGTTGTTGTGGCGATGGCTAATCGTATGCCTTCACGACGCGCTTCTTCTAATAAGCGCCGTACTCCTGGACGTAATGGAATCGGGTGTTGTTCCAATAAATTGGTGTAATGCGCTGTCTTCTGTTTGTGTAGTTCAGCTACAAAGCCATCCAAATCGTCGGGGCGTGGAAAGTCTGGGCGATAACGTTCGAGATAAAACTTCATGCGTTCTTTTCCACCCGTGACGGCTAACAATTCGCCGTACAGTTCAACAGTCCAATCCCAGTCTAGTTTGTTTTCTGCAAAAGTGTCGTTGAAGGCGACACGATGAGCATCTCGCTCTGTTTCTGCCAGTGTGCCATCGACATCGAAAATTAACGCTTTTAATTCTGCCATGATAATCTAATAACCTCTTCAAAAAATGATAGGGATAAAATAATCGGTGATAGAACGCTGATGACGCTGATGATCATGATTCTCGCTGATTTTTTGTAATCAGTGTTCTATCCTAACATCCATAACGATAACTCTAGTTTGTCTGGATATCAAGGTTTTGGGTAACTCCAACAAATTAATATACCAATGAACTTTATAGTGTTGGAGTTCGCAAGCTCACTCCAACCTACATTTATGGTACGATATAAAATTCTTTATTATATACAATCCTTGTCGTAATTGGTTTTAATCCTTTATTATATGATATACAATCCTTGTCGTAATCGGTTTTAATTCTTTATTATATATATACAATCCTTGTCGTTTATTTTGATATGAACAACCCACTTTTCATTACTGATATAACCCTTAATAAAATAAGACATCTGAAAGAGATTGACATTGCCCTTTCTAAAGCGGAAAAAAAACACCTCATTCTGACGGGTAAAAACGGCAGTGGCAAAACTTCTGTGCTTGAAGCCATCAGAGATTTATTGGGCAACGATAATAATACACCTCAAATCCCTGTCATCAGCAATCATAGTCTAGCAATTGAATTTAACGCATTGAATGATTTGACATTATTACAAGAAAATGACTTCATCTTGTCTTTTTTTGCGGCCAAACGCGCTACTTCAATGGATATACCCGAAGGCCCGAAAAAAATGCGTTTAGAAAAACGCTATCAAATCGACACCGAACCCAGCCATACCTTTTTGCAATATCTTGTCAATCTTAAAGTTGAACAGTCTTTTGCGCGTGATGATGATGATCTTGAGACTGTCGAGCAGATAAAAACGTGGTTTGAAACGTTTGAGGCTATGCTTCAGGCACTTTTTGCAGACAATAGATTGACATTACAATTTGATCGGAAAAATTATAATTTTGACTTGATCACCCAAAATCGAGAACGTTTTGATTTTAATACCTTGGCCGATGGTTATTCGGCAATCGTCAGTATTATCAGCGATTTAATCATCAGAATGGCTAAACAAGATGGCTATGAGATGCCCGGCATTGTGTTAATTGATGAAATTGAAACGCACCTACATGTTGAACTTCAAAAACAGATACTCCCGTTTTTAACCCATTTTTTCCCAAACATTCAATTTATTGTGAGTACCCATTCGCCCTTTGTACTCACTTCTTTACAAGGCGCTGTGATTTATGATCTTGAAAATCACTTAAGAGTAGAAGACTTATCTGCTTATGCTTATGATGCGGTTATTGAAAGATATTTTGAGGTGGATAAATATTCTGATGTGATTAAAGACAAAGTGAAAGCATACGAAATGTTGCTGAAAAAGGAAAACAAAACATCAGATGAACAATTTCAAGTCTTGGCATTAAAAAATGAGCTTAAAAAAGTACCATCCGATTTTGCGCCAGAATTGGTTGCCCATTTCCAATCACTCGAATTGAAGTTTAAAAATGATTAACATTAAAAAATCAACGCCCGCTCCAATTTGTTTGGAGAAAGAAAAACAGAAAATCAATGGTGATTATAAATGTGGCGATGTCTTAGCACTTTTAAAATACGATTTTCACAACAAATGTTATCTTTGTGAAGATCAACCGACTTCAATTAATGTTGAACATTTTGAACCACATCAAGGCAATAAAGAGAAAAAATTCGATTGGAAGAACCTATTTTTTAGTTGTGCCCATTGTAATAATATCAAACTTGATAGATATAATACGAATGAAAACAATAGAATACTAGACTGTACCGATTCAGAGCATGATGTTGAAAACGGGCTAAAATATGAAATGGTTCATTTCCCAAAAAAAGAAGTCAAAATAACCGCTCTAAAAAATGAAGCCATTATCCATAATACGGTCAAATTACTTAGCGAAGTCTATAATGGTACAACCAAACAAAAAAAAATGGAGGCTGAAAATTTAAAAGATAAACTGCAAGCAGAACTTATCCAATTTCAAGAGATGCTAACGGGTTATCTTGAAGCAAAAACTGATCAAGAAAAGGCGTTATATTTAATTCAAATCAAAAAACAGTTAAAAAAGTCCTCGAACTTTAGGGCGTTTAAACAACAAATATGGGCTTTAATATAACATTGGGCAATTCGCTAAGAATAAGACTTAGCACCTTTGCGCCTTTGCGCCTTTGCGTGAGATTGGTCATTACAACAGATCAGGGGATTGAACGAATTGTAGAGACGCGATGCTTCGCGTCTCCCCTCATCGCGTCTCCCCTCATCGCGTCTTTGAAGCAGAGACGCGATGCCTCGCGTCGAAACATTCCCATCAAAACACATCACAACCTAACCATGAGTACAACTGATGACGTGGATAAACGAATTGATGTGCGAGATTTATTTAGGTTTTTGGTTCCAATCAATTTATTCAAGCGTGTACATTTTTTAATAATACAACAGATTGACTGAACAACACGATTGACAAAATTCGTTTAGCAACAAAATTAGCTACGCTGAACTGTACTCAAGTCACGCAAAGCCGCATCGAACTAACCCAAGGCACGCTGCTTGAACATTTGAGGATTATCAGCATATCTCGTTTTCAATCTATCCAAATTCTCATGAAACTTTAAGAGATATAACAAATTATCAAGGGCTGCATTTTGAATGACTTCACCCTTTTCCCAACGACTTAATGATTCTTCGTCAATGCGCGTGATTTGAGACAATTCGCTTTGTGAAAGTGGATAGCGTTGACGCATCGCTTTGATTTCTTTAGGTGTCATCACGCTGAGATGTTGACAAACCGCTTCATGCTCAATTTCTTCTGCGATGTCATCAGTAAATCGAAAACCACACAGATGGCATGTTTTCACGGGAATCGTCACCGTTAATTCAACAGCATCTGAACCAACACCATAAGTTAAAGTATTTGTTTCAAGACTGGTTTGAACCTGATCTTCTTCGCAGACTGGACATTGCTTAGGTTCTGACTGTGGAAATTGAATCAAGTGGCTGCTTTTTCTCATCATGTTCTCCTTTCTCTGTTTGCATCATCGGATGATTCAATTTGTTCTTTTTCACTATAATGAAAACTTCTGCCAATCACTTTGCCACTTCCAAGCTGAAGTTTGATATAAAGCTTGGGTAGATGAGGCCCCATATCAACATGTAAGACAAAAGCCCGTTTACCAGGTGGATGATGGAGTACAATTTCTTCAAGTGCTTGCTGACTGTCTTCCAGAAGTTTAGCAATATAATACCATGCTGTCGATTTTGTAAAAGGCAATCCATCTTCAGGATTGATAACTTGATGAGGCTGCCAATCACTCGGCATACCTTTCTCAGGACAACCAATGATTCTGGCCTCCTTACGCCTCGCTAATAAAGCAAGCTCTCGACGTATCTGTTTTAAATTTTCATTCACTGAATGTAATGCTTTCATAGCCTACCCGTTTCTTCAAATAAACCAACTGACCAGACTGATTAATACTGAACAGTAATCAACGTTAATCAGTCTCATCATGACAATCAGCGTTCTATTTCAATGAACAATGAGCAATTCTCAATGATCAGAACCCTTATCAAAAACTAAGGGCACATGTTGGGCATTCAATAACATCATCGTTTCGTCACCCATCGCCATTGCAAAAATCTTCTTTTTTGTCAAATAGTTGACAATATCATTTCCCATATACAATGAAGCAAAGATGGGAATAATCGTCTTGCCTTGGTATTCTGGAAAATAGCCTTCAATATCCTCTAAGGCCTTGATAAAGCTATTAATATATTCAATAGTGGGCGTGGATTTCGTCTCATTCACAATGACTTTGTCGGGGTAAACGGCAATGACATCAAATTCGCGCCGCTTTGTTGGATCCCGTTTATGCCGCACTTGCCGACGTACCATAAAATCAGTTATTTCGGTGCAACCAAAATGGGTTTCAGCCAGCCTTGGGATATTCGGTGCGACGATATCTTCAGGAATCGTCCCCATTTTGTTAGCCAATTCACCCCAACGCCGATTCAACTCCTTCGTTTCCTTCTTCCATTCCTTGGCACTCTCAGCCATACGTTTATCCCACCTTTCATCGGATTCCGCGATACGCTTTTCCCACCTCTCATCTGAATCCGCCATTTGCTTGGTCCATCTTTGATCAGCCTCAGCTATACGCTTTTCCCATCTGTCATCCGAATCGGCTAGTTGTTGGTTGAGTTCGGCCATCTGCTTTTTCCAATCCGCTCTGGAATCCGCTATCTCCTTTTCCCATATGTCATCCGAATCGGCGAGTTGTTGATTGAGTTCGGCCATTTGCTTTTCCCAATCGGCTCTAGAGTCGGCCATTCTCTTGTTGATAGCAGCGAACCGCTTTTCCCATTTCTCATTGGAGCGGGCAAAGCGTTCATCCCATCTTTCTCTATCTTGAGCAGCCTGTTGATCCATACGTTCCAGCCGATTTAGGATTTTGCTGCTTTGTACCATGAAGTGACTGAACAAGATTTCTAATCTATCGACTTTGCCGCCGAGTTCATCTACTTTATATTCCAAATCTAGCATAGGTTCTTCTCCTTAATGTTTTCTGAATTTATAATAACATAGATGAAATGATAATTTTGATTAATCAGCGAAAATCGGGTGTAATTAAAAGTGATAGTTGTAGGGTGGGTAGAGCGGAGCGAAACCCACCGATCCGCTCATTTAGTACAACGGATCAGGGGATTGAACGGATTGGTGAGTCGGCCATTTCCAATTACACTCATTTAGTACAGCGGATCAGGGGATTGAGCGGATTGGTGAGTCGGCCATTTCCAATTACAGGGCAAAAAAAACAATCTATCGCGTTTCAACGATCTTATCAAAACACATCACAACAAATCCGTTAATTGAGTACAACTAATTACGGGGATAAACGAATTAATTTGTTAGCTTTATTTAACTTTTTGGGTAGAAAAGCCTCTATC
>JAYQWI020001322.1:0-4010 GCA_035871815.2 Candidatus Parabeggiatoa communis | reverse complement strand
CAACGAATGACGTGGATAAACGAATTGTATAGTACAACGAAACTTCGTTCAGCGTAGCTTCGTTTAGGAATTGTAGAGACGCGATGCTTCGCGTCTATAATAAACAGGTATTTTACCGCAAAGGGCCCCCGCAAGGGATTGCTCCTACGCACCGGAAAATTTTTGGCGAAGGTACTTACAAAGACGCGAATTGTAGAGACGCGATGCTTCGCGTCTCTAATAAACGGGTATTTTACCGCAAAGGGCCCCCGCAAGGGATTGCTCTTACGCACCTGAAATTTTTTGGCGAAGGTACTTACAAAGACGCGAGCCATTGAGACGCGAGGCATCGCGTCTCTACAATTCCTAAATAAATCGGTATTTTACCGCAAAGGGCCCCGCAAGGGATTGCTCTTACGCACCGGAAAATTTTTGGCGAAGGTACTTACAAAGACGCGAGCCATTGAGACGCGAGCCATTGAGACGCGAGCCATTGAGATGCGAATCTATTGAGACGCGAGGCATCGCGTCTCTACAATTCCTAAATAAACCGGTATTTTACCGCAAAGGCCCCCCGCAAGGGATTGCCCCCTTTTCTGGTTGCTTCTATTAAAATATCTGAAAATTTAGGGTTCAGTACTTAACGGATTTTGGGGACACCAGATTTAAAAGGGCGAACACGATCGGGCAAGCCCCTTACAAGATTTGACGATCGGGCGAACCTTTGTTATCGCTCTTTGATAACTGATAACTGATAACTGATAACTGATAACTGATAACTGATCATGACCTTTTAATTATTCGCGATGGATGAAGTGGACAAGATTTTATCTCGCCACAAATAGGTTTTTGCTTTGATATCATGTATATCCAATGATGTCAAAGTACGCGACTTTAATAAATGTTTACCGGCTACCCACACATCAGTCACTTTGTCTCGTCCAGCCGCATAAATCAGTTGAGACAAGGGATTATAAATGGGCTGCGTTTCGATATCCACGAGATCAATGGCAACAACATCGGCCGATTTTCCTGGTACAAATGAACCGGTGATATGATCTATACCCAAAGCCTTGGCACCATTTAAAGTCGCCATGCGTAACGCTGTCGCGGCCGGTATACTACGGGCATCTTTGCTGAAACCTTTCGCTAATAAGGCCGCTGTACGCATTTCTCCCAAAATATCTAAATCATCATTACTCGCCGCACCATCAGTCCCAAGCGCGACATTTATCCCGGCCTTTTGCAATTTGGTGACGGGACAAATACCGCTTGCCAGTTTAAGATTGGACTCAGGGCAATGAATCACATGCACACCCTTTTCGGCTAATAGATTGATTTCTTCATTTTTTAATTGTGTCGCATGTACGGCCATCAATTTTGGTGATAATAATCCCAACTTGTCAAGGCGCATTAAAGGCCGCTCACCTAGCTTTTCAATAGCCTCTTCTACTTCGCCAGCCGTTTCATGAACATGAATATGAATGGGTAACTCAAGTTCATCAGCTATCGCTTTAGCCGATATCAACGAAGCATCTGACACAGAATAAGGGGCATGAGGCGATAAAGCGGTTTGAATCAACGGGTGATCACGATAAGTTTCATACACTTGCCGACCTTTTTTCAGGTATTCATTGGCATCTTTAGCCCAAATAGTGGGAAAATCAACCAAAATCATCCCCAGTGTGGCACGCAAGCCCACTTTATCAACAATTTCACCCACGACATCGGGAAAAAAATACATATCGTTAAAACAAGTCACGCCACCACGTAGCATTTCAGCAATGGCTAATTTAGTACCATCAGCGACAAATTCGCGATCAACATGCGCTTGTTCCGCGGGCCAAATGCGTTCATTTAACCACTCATTCAAAGGCATATCATCGGCAAATCCGCGCAATAACGTCATCGCGGCATGAGTATGTGTATTAATTAAACCCGGTATCAAAAGATGCGTCGTCAGACGATAAGTAATACGTGCTGAGAAATATCTGACGGCTTCGCTACTGGGTAATACGGCGACAATTTTTCCGTCTTGTATCGCTAGAGCATGTTGCTCATAAACCACATTTTCAGGTTCGACGGGAATAATCCAACCGGCATAAATAAGGGTATCAAGATGTTGCATTAATCAAATCCAATAATTTTTTAAATAAATGGGAACAGCCCCGATTTTTTCGTCGTGCTATTCTACGAATAGCGAATAACGTCATAAATTATATTATCAATAAGCAGCGTTAAAAAATCTGCGTTGTTTGTAATATAGAATACATAACGGGAGATATTGAAAACAATTTATTGTTATTTAGTGTTCATTTTTGATATTCATTATCAGGATTGTCAAGTCTCAAAATCCGCTTATGTGACAATATAACAAATCTTATTATAAACCTTTAATCCTTTTATATAGGTATTCATACCCATTTTCAGTTGAAAGCCATTTTATGGTTTGCCGTCATTAGGATGTTTTGGTTCTCTTATAATCGCTATCTGTTCAGAAAAATAATGTCTTATGAAGGCCGAACGCCCTTTTGCTGTGGAGATGACTGAATATGGCGACATTGCCATTAGCTATTTGCCATTCATGATTAACCAATAGAAAATATGTCTAACAACGAATCCCTAAACACCCTCCTGCTCAAAGCCGTCAAAAAACTATCACACTCTGATACAAAACACTTAGACGCTGAAATTTTACTCTCTCATGTTTTAGAGGTTAGGCGAAGCTATTTATACGCTTGGCCCGAAAAAATCTTAACGGCCAAACAAATTGAACAATTCCAAGCTTTACTGCTCCGCCGTATACAGGGCGAACCGATTGCCTATCTCACCGGCCATAAAGCATTTTGGTCATTAGATTTACAAGTCACTGAAAAGACTCTAATTCCAAGGCCTGAAACGGAGTTATTAGTTGAACAAGCCTTAGCCCGTTTACCCCTTCACGAAACCGGGCAAGTGATCGATTTAGGCACGGGCAGTGGCGCGATAGCCTTAGCCATTGCTGAAGAACGTCCACAAATCAAGATGTTAGCGACTGATCATGATACTGCCACACTGAGTGTGGCACAAAACAATGCCCAACGTCTAGGCCTTCATCAGGTGAAATTTTTAATCAGTGATTGGTACACCGCATTAGGTGATATCAAAGCCACATTGATTGTATCAAATCCACCCTATATTGCCGCCCATGATCCGCATTTAAGCCAAGGCGATGTGCAATATGAACCGCTTCGCGCGTTAATAGGGGGAGAAGATGGCTTAACCGCTATCCGAACAATTATCGCACAATCCTTTTCTCATTTGGTTATCGGCGGTTGGTTACTATTAGAACAGGGTTATGATCAAGCTGAACAAGTGCAAGCATTATTTAAAGAACACCATTATGATAACATCACAAGTTACAGCGATTTAGCCGGTTTACCGCGTGTCACAGGCGGGCAAAAAATGACCGCGTTTTATTAAAACCGCATCACACACCCTCTTTTAAGTTTTTGATAATTAAAGATAATAAAATTTAAAATCAGCAATGTGACGATGTTTTGGGGTGGTAGGCCAAAAAAGGGGGGGTTGATATCAAAATGAATTTTATAACAAGTCATTGAAAATAAAGTATAAATTTTTAGTATAGGGTTTACAGGTTGTCGGGCAATGTCGCCTAAGTACAGCTAATTACGGGGATAAACGAATGAGGCCCTTGACTTGCTTGGCCTTAATTAGCTTATCCCAGTAATTCGATGTAAGTACTGAAGCAAAAATAAACAGGTATGTTAGGACAAAGGGCAACCACAAGGGATTGCCCAGACATAAGGCTCGTAGGGGCAATCCCTTGTGGTTGCCCCTGGTTGCTTCTATGAAAATACCTCAAAATTTATGGTTCAGTACTTAGGTGCTAAGGGTTGCCCCTTTTTTCACTTGTTCAAAAAATTTACCACAACAGCTTAACCACTTCCTTATATTCCTTCACAAACTGCACATTCACGCCTTCCCGTACATTGTCAGGCAAGTCATCAAAATCGCGTTTATTCGCTTCT
>JAYQWI020001321.1:0-4166 GCA_035871815.2 Candidatus Parabeggiatoa communis | reverse complement strand
TGAACGCCCAGCAGATGATTTTAGCGATATCGCCCCTGGCACTTTTGACACCATTATTCTCAATTCAGTCATTCAGTATTTTCCCAGCATTGACTACCTGATAAAGGTGTTAGATCAGGCCATCAAAGTCGTGCAACCCGGTGGCACTATTTTCATCGGTGATATTCGTAGTTTACCGCTGCTCAAAGCTTATCATGCTTCTGTTCAAGGCCATCAAGCACCAGATTCGCTCACTCAATCCGCCTTACGGCAACAGGTGCAACAACACATAGCCCAAGAGGTTGAATTAGTCATTGATCCCGCTTTTTTCATAGCCTTAAAACAACATTATCCTGAATTGACGACTGTACAGATTCAATTGAAACGAGGTCGTTATCATAATGAACTGACCCGATTTCGTTATGAGGTGATTTTGCAAGTGGGGAGTTCACAGCCGTCTGTAAACATCCCTTGGCAAGATTGGCAAAACCAACCTTTTACATTAGAAAGTATTCGCCAACGATTACAAGATAGTGAAACGGCCTCCGCTTCAAGAGAAACGCTTCAATCGGAAACGCAGTCCCCTCATGCCCAAAGTTTTGGGGTGCGAGGGGTACCTAATGCGCGTCTGGAAACGGAAATCAAAACCTTAGAATGGCTTGCCAACGCCGCGCCCACAGAAATGGTGCGTCAACTACAGGAAACCCTTTCCAAACATCAGCCCGTCGGCATCGATCCAGAAGACTTATGGCAACTCACAGACGAATCAGCTTATGAAGTCATTATCACTTGGAGCGATACCCTTGGCTGCTATGATGTCTTATTCAAACATCATGACGACCCCTTACCCATCACCCCTTTTCCCATTAGCCCTGAAGCGTTGAAAAAAGAGTGGCATCAGTATGCCAATAACCCCTTACAACAGAAACTGAATCGCAAATTAGTCCCTCAACTACGGCAATTTCTACAAGATCAGCTACCTGATTACATGGTACCGGCCGCATTTGTGATGTTAGAAGTCATACCCTTAACCGCCAACGGCAAAATAGACTACCGTGCGCTTCAAACCCTAGATATCTCCGCCAACAAAGCGGATAAAGAACAAGTCGCACCTAGCACATCAACTGAAAGCCTATTAGCCACGATTTGGGCCGAGGTGCTGGGTTTAGAACAAGTCGGTATTCACGACAATTTTTTTGAAAGCGGTGGAGACTCGATCCTCAGTATTCAAATCGTTGCGAGGGCCAATCAAGCCGGATTGCAACTCACACCCCGATTACTCTTTCAACATCAAACCATTGCAGAATTGGCTCAAGTAGCAGGCACAGCCTTGATTCAAGCAGAACAAGGCTTAGTAACGGGCCCCGTTCCCTTGACACCCATCCACCATTGGTTTTTAGAACAAAACGGGCAAGCCGCTCACCACTTCAATCAAGCCGTACTGCTTCAAGGCCCGACCGATCCAAATCGGGCCTGGTTAGCGCAAATCGTGCAACAGTGGCTTAGCCATCACGATATCTTTCGTCTACGATTGACGCGCAATGAATCAGATTGGCAAGCCACACAGATAGAGTTAGACTTAGAAGACAAGCTACCCTTTCAAGTCATCACTTTATCCGAGTTGCCAACTGATCAACAGTTCTACGCCCTAGAAACGGCCGCCAATCAACAACAAGCCAGTCTCAATCTCTCCGACGGCCCATTACTGCGCGTGGTTTTATTTGAACTTGGCCCAGCAACCCCCAGCCGTTTGCTCATCGTCATCCATCATCTGGCGATTGATGGCGTCTCTTGGCGCATTTTGTTAGAAGATTTGCAAACCGCCTACCAACAACTGAGCCTGGCTCAAGCCATTCAATGGCCAGCCAAAACGACCTCTTTTAAAGCCTGGTCAGAACGGCTCACCGAATATGCCCAATCCGTCACGGTGACCGCAGAATTAAAGCACTGGCTTTCTTTTAGCGAGATCACACCTTTGCCAGTTGACTTCTCTCCAAGCTTAACCTCATCCAGCGAGTATTCAACGACCAATACCGTCGCCTCATCGGCACAGATCACCGTCTCTTTAACGGTTGAACAAACCCGCGCCTTATTGAACGAAGTCCCCCCCGTCTACAATACACAAATCAACGATGTGCTGCTAACCGCTTTAGTACAGAGTTTGAGCCGCTGGACGACAAACCAGGAGCTAGTCATTGATTTAGAAGGCCATGGGCGCGAAGACTTATTTGAAAACAGTGATTTATCACGCACAGTCGGTTGGTTTACCAGTATTTTCCCCGTGCGGTTAACACTTGATAACGCAAACTCACCCAGCGAAGCCCTAAAATCCATCAAAGAACAACTGCGTCATATACCTAACCGCGGTATCGGTTATGGGCTATTACGTTACTTAAATTCAGAAACCGCTTGGCAGCTCAAAATGCGCCCTCAACCGGAAATCTCTTTTAACTATCTGGGTCAATTTGATAATCAATTATCAGATGACATGCTATTTAAAATGGCTCCCGAAAAGAGTGGTCAAACACATAGCCCATCAGGACAACGTCGTTATTTAATTGAAATCAATGGGTTAATAATCGAAAACCAATTACAACTCGAATGGACTTACAGCAAAAACCGCCATCAGCGGGCCACCATTGAACAATTAGCACACGATTTCATCGCAGCCTTGCAAACCCTGATTACCCACTGTCAATCACAAAAAACAGGGAACTATACCCCATCCGACTTCCTCAGTTCAAAATTAAGCCAAAACAGTCTCGATAAACTGATGAAGAAATTAGGCGCGAAATAAAAACTAACTTTTGCGTCTCTTGCGTCTCTTGCGTCTCTTGCGTTATTAAATAACATCCGAGTGCAAACTTTGGACTCCAAAGTAAACTTTATTCTGATAACTGATAACTGATAACTGATAACTGATAACTGATAACTGATAACTGATAACTGATAACTGATGAAAAATATTGAAACGCTTTATCCACTTTCCCCCATGCAGCAAGGCATGCTGTTTCACACGCTTTACGCCGCACCCGAATCAGGTATGTACTTTAATCAATTGAGTTTCACCCTACACGGCGTTCTCAATACCAAAGCATTCCAACAAGCTTGGCAGTTTGTGCTAGAACGGCATGTCGCGTTGCGAACCGCCTTTCAGTGGAAAGAACTTGAAGAACCCATGCAAGTCGTCTACAAGCAAGTCAAGCTACCTTGGGAACAATTAGACTGGCGTATGCTGTCTTCGGCAGAACAACAAAACAAATTAGAAGGTTTTATCAAAGCCGACTACACAAGAGATTTTGCACTTGAACAAGCCCCACTCATGCGTTGTGCCCTGATTCAGTTAACGGACAAAAGCTACCACTTTGTCTGGACGCATCATCACTTACTGATAGATGGCTGGTGCGTACCCATTATTTTCAAAGATGTTTTTGCTGACTATGAAGCCAAATGTCAAGGTGTCAAATTACAGTTACCCCCGCCCCGCCCTTATCAAAAGTACATTACTTGGCTACAACAGCAAGATATGGCAGAAGCTGAACAAATTTGGCGAGAACAACTCAAAAGATTTAAAGCCCCCACCACGGTAAATGTCGAAACGGCTGGCACAACCGCTTCTCAAGCAGTCTTTCAAGTCAAAAAAAGCATTGAGTTATCGCCTACGACAACAGAAGCCTTGCAAACACTGGCGAAACAACACAACCTAACGCTCAATACCCTAGTGCAAGGTGCGTGGGCACTCTTGTTAAGCCGCTATAGTGGCGAAGAAGATGTCGTTTTTGGTGTGACGGTTTCGGGTCGTCAAATGGCCTTACCCGGTGTAGAATCCATGGTAGGCTTATTTATCAATACCTTGCCCGTGCGCGTGCTCCTGTCTGGAGAGGAAACCCTCATATCTTGGTTACAGCAATTGCAGGCACAACAGGTTGAAAGAGAACCCTATTCATACACACCCTTGGTTAAGATTCACCGTTGGAGTGAGATACCGCCTGGTACCGCGTTATTTGAAAGTATTTTTGTTTTTGAGAATTATCCCTTCGATGAATCTTTACTGAAATCAAGCAATCAATTAACCCTCAGCAATTTTCAAAACATTGAAAAAACAAATTACCCGATTGGTCTCATGGGCATACCGGGTCCAGAATTATCTCTGACCTTCATTTACGATCCTGGCCGTTTTGAAGCCA
>JAYQWI020001320.1:0-2654 GCA_035871815.2 Candidatus Parabeggiatoa communis | reverse complement strand
CAATATACACATAAATGTAGTCAAAAAATAGCCGAGTTTTTTTAGGCTGAAAATGGAGCGCGTATTATGACAACTCAAAATGAGAAAGACAAGAGACTTAAAGCAATAAGCGAAACCTAATCTAATAAAATAACAATTATCGTATTAATTACTCATTATCAATTATAAATTACTTTTGATAGAACGCTGATTACACTGATTGTCATGATAGAACGCTGATTAATTGATATCGGGCGTTGCGACTGGATAAGATATCCACACAGTCTGATGATAACTGATAACTGATAACTGAAAACCCATGCAAGATTGAAACTAAATTAGCGAAAGCCCGTACTAAGTTGATTATGGATAAACCCTTTTTGGGGGCTTTGGTATTGCGTTTGCCTATGCTGGCCGCTGAACCAGTGTCCGACTACGGCGACTGATGCGCGGCGTTTTTATTATAATGCTGATTATATTGAGGTTTTGAGTGTGGAGCAGGTGCAATTTGTATTGGCTCATGAGGCATGCCTTGTGCGTTATTCCATTTTGCTCGTCGTCAACATCGTCAGAAATTTCAAAGGGATTTGGCTTGTGATTAGGCTATTAATTCCTTATTACTGAAGGAGGATTTAACGCCACCGCCTGGTGTTTGGGTAGATGAAAGTTATGAAGGGATGACGGCCGAGGAAATCTATCCGACTCTTGATGATAATAACAGCGATGAGCCGATAGATAGGCCTGTTTATGAAAATGAGGCTTCTGGGTTTTTAGGATGGGCAAGGGAGTGATTTGAATGCTCAAGCTAATGAGTCTGGGAATAAAAAGGGGCAATCGCGCGATGAGCAGGGCGGAAATCAAGAGGCCCCGAGTCAAGGGCAACCTTCGCCGAAAGAACAAGTTGATGGTGTACCACAACCGCCTCCTTTAAATGATAATGAACGCCAAAATCTTGATGTCCAATGGCAACAACGTTTAGCGGGGGCTTTGCTAACAAGCTTTGCAGTCGGGTAAACTCGGTGGCGCGATGGCGCGAATGATTGAGCATCTCTTGCAACCGCAATTACCTTGGCGTATGTTATTGGCGCGTTATATGACAATGGGGGCCCGAAACGATACGCCCGAAACGGCGCTAGGGAACGGTCTATTACTAATATGTCACTTAAAAGAATTATCCAAGTGAGTGGTACAAGAATCGGCTTCCATACTAATCCCCGCCTATTTTCAACTTTTTATCAAGAAATTTCATCAAGTTGCAAAAATATATTCTATAAAACTTTTATAACTTGAGAAGTATTTAAAAACGTCTTCTCTCGTTATTTGTCCTCTTAATTTTTCTAATTGCTTGGAAATCTTTTTTCTTTCTTCGATTAAGCCACGATGATTGAGCTGAAAAAATTCAAGTGTCGATTCAGCACGCTCTTTATCGCTTGGGCTTAAACTCTGTTTAGGATAGATTTCACCTGTCAGATGGTAATCAAAAAAATCATTAGGATTATCTGAAACAGGGTTAATAATTTTGCTATAATCAGCCAACCCAATATTTTGATCTTTATAATTTGAACATCTGCCAACTGAATTACACGATACCAATAAATTATTATAATCAAGCGTCAATTTTGGAAATAAATTTCTGGTTTTAAAGTGATCGATATTCGATTTTTCAGATGTTTCATCAATCTCTTTCTCACAATAAGCACATAGAATGAATTGTTCCACCAATAAGATATGTTCCCGTAGTGCTTTTCTAATTTTCCCTATCGGCTCATCTTTCCAAGCATCAGACTGTAATGGCCGTTTAACCTTCAGCTTAGCCTTATCAAAATAATCCGGCGGATTACTTTTTGTGATTTTGAACACTTTTCTCCCTCATACGCATTTCAAGTTTCAATAAGTTTAAATCGCTATCCTTTGAACCTAAATGCTTTTCAAGTTCCTGCCATAAACTTTTAAACCCGTCAGTTTTAAACTGATCAGAGGCAATCCGTGCTTTGATTGTGCCAAGCTGCTCTTCTACTTTTGGTGTTCTTAAATGCTTGACTCCCATAATATCCGTTAATATTTGGCTAAACTCAAGGCCATAGCTTTGGTCAAAACTATCGAATATTTCAACTTTCCCTTTATTGAAATTCAGCAGTCTTATGCTATTGCTTTTAGCACTGGCTAAGATATGAGGTGAATGGGTTGCCAGTATAATCTGGTTATTATTCTTGTCTGCAAAATTTTCATACTGTTGCAATATATTATTTTGCCAAGTCGGATGTAAGGATAATTCCGGCTCATCAATAAGAATAAGGCTATTTTTAATTTCACTCAGATACAGATACAGCACTTTTGTTAAGAGAGTCTTTTCCCCAGTGGAAAGCGAGTCAATACCAAAACGTTCACCATTCTGATTTTCAAAATAAATTTCTTTGTTCCTATCCAACCCGCTAAAGTTGATCCCCAAACCCAACTCAGAGAAGATTTCACTGATATTATGACGCAATTCCCCGTAGGCCTCACTGGCTTTTAAGTCTCGTTCAAACATTAATTCATCAATATAGCCTTTAATCTTTTCTTCTAAATCGACTAGATTCCCAAAATCAACAGGACAATAAATCACACTGCTTTTATATTCTCGAATACCATTCGTCTGTTTCTTTTTACTGTCTTTATAAATGGTTAATGGTTCA
>JAYQWI020001319.1:0-3831 GCA_035871815.2 Candidatus Parabeggiatoa communis | reverse complement strand
TACGCCAGGCAATCAAATTATCAAACGCATCGCGGCCGGCACCCCGGCAGGTTTTCTCAACCGCATTATGGGTATGCAAAACATCAAAGGCACTGGCTTAGATTTTGTATACCGTTGGCAAGCGTGGGAAGCGTGTTATCAAGCTGCTGATAAATTAAAAAGTAGCCACTTACGCACCGCTGAAGAAGGTTTAAACGTCCTGGCTTCTTTTAAAGAATATGGGCCTTTAAGTGAAGAATACATGCGCGAAACTATCGCCCAAGTGCAACAAACCCCTACTGGACAACTGGCCAATTTTCAAACCGGTTTTACCTTGATTTTATCCAATCTTGAACAAGCGATGAATGAAATCAATGCACAAGGTGGGGGTGATTCAACAGAGTCAAATAAGGGGGTTTTGTTTAATAAAGTGCTTGAATTTCTTGAACAAGTATTGGATGCGGGTGATGCGGTGAAACGGCGTAAAATAGCCGATCAGGTTTATAAAGATATGGTGACAGGGCGTATTAGCAATCAGACGGCAGCTTTGGAAGTGAAAAAGCTGAACAAACGTCAGAAGGGCGGGTGGTTGAGTGGGTAGGCGTACAACTGATTACGGGGATAAACGAATTAAATATGAGTACAAATGAGTATAAGGGATGATGTCATTAAGTACTGAACCACAAATAAACAGGTATTTTACCGCAAAGAGACGCGAGGCATCGCGTCTCTACGAAACCGCGAATTGTAGAGACGCACGGCCGTGCGTCTCTACGGCCTCATGTTTAATTTTAATTAACAAAAAAGGAAAATTGATTATATGTGGAAAAAGAAATGGCTAACAAAATTATCAGCGATTTTTTATGCACTGCTGATAGCTGTCTGCATCACTGTGTTAAACTTTTTTGACACTTTTGTGGTATTAGATGAATGGGCTTATGACGTTTTTGAACGTTTAACGCTTAATCCTCAAGCGCCTGCTCAAGTCTTACTCGTTGAAGCCGAGCAGGAAACCCAAGATCAGGGCGATAAAACTTGGTTGACACTCTTAAACACCTTGGAAGCCAAAAAGGCTAAACAGGTGGTGTTTACTTTTATGCCGAAACAGGTTTCCAGCGATTTTTATTGCAAGGCACACCAATATGGTAATGTATTTTTTGCCCGTTCTGTACAACGTGATGCCCCGCAAAAGGGGGGAATGGGGATTGAGCTTGAACCGTTGCCCAAGTTGCCTGTTGATTGTAAAATTAACTTTGGTGTCGTTGATATCCCACCGCATACGCATGGTATCCACCGTCAACAACATCTTGGCTTTGACATAAAGGGAGAATCTTATCCTGCCCTTGAAGTGGTTGCCGCTGAACATTTTCTCGGAAAACCCCTCTCTGCATTTGTGCAGAGTGCCACCGGGCAAAAAACGGGCTATCGGGTTCACTTTGGAAAAGGGCTTGACGAATTTCCTCAGCTTAAACTAGAGAGAATTTTAGCCGGTGGTTTAGTCAGCGAATTAGTTGAACAACGTAGCGTTATAATCAGTTTAGCTCAGCCAAGCAACCTACCCGGTTTGCATACCCCCTTAGCCATGACGCACGATATCATGATTTCAATGCCCGAATACCATGCGCTGGCATTGAATACCTTATTAAATGAGGAACACATTATCACCTTTAGTCTTCAGGTAGAACTCGTCTTTTTTTTAATCTTGATGTTCCTCAATTTGTTGATTTATCAACGCTTGACGATTCACAAAACCTTGCGCGTCACCCTGATGATGATGGGTATTTATGTTGTCTTAGCGTGGCTACTTTATCACCAAGCTTTGATTTGGCTTCCCCTTGTCGAAATGCTGATTGCCCAAAGTTTGCTCTATTTATTTGATTTTCAATATAAATCTATCACATCAGATAAAGCCTTACGTGAAACGCTGGTGGAAAGTTCATTTAAAATCGAAGATCGGGTTAATTCAGAATCTTATGCCACCGATGAATATTGGGCACAAGTGATTGTGATGAGCCATGATCTGTTGAATTTAAGCCGATTGATCATCCTAGAATGGCAGCCTAATCATGCCTATGCGAAGGAAATCAAGGCCTTACATTGTTCATTAGCCGATATTAATAAAGGGCAACGTCGCTATAACAGAAAGCCTTACACAACCGCCATCAAGAAGAAAGGGGCCTTCCAATTAAAGCAACCCTTACTCAAACCGACTGAAGTCGCCGAAGAACAATACTTAGTGCCTCTCTTTTTTGAAGAGGAAGTGCAAGGCTTTTGGGTATTGGCAATTGAAACGGCAAAACACCCTGCTCATTTTGAAGACGCTGTAAAAGATTTGGCACGCCAAATGGGCCAATCGCTTTACCATCGACAACAATGGCTATTACGCCATCAAGCCAATCAACAGCGGTTAATGCGTTATTTTCATTTTGAAAGCGGTGCTATCCTTCATAAAGCACTTGATAAATCAATCACAGCCTTAGAACATCGTTTAAGCGTCTTAGAAAACCTCATAGCAGACTCCGAAACGCCAACAATTCTTTATGATGTTTTTGGTGGCGCGATTCAAGTCAATCATAGCATGAATGCTTTGTCACACATTTTTGGGTTGACACCTCACAAAATGAGCGCCTTGGGTTTTATGATGGAAATCAGCCAAATGGAGATGAAAACAGCACGAGACTATTTCCGTGATATTCTATTAAAACAAAGCAAAATCGTGCAGCAGGTGAAGTTATCGGCTGCCATTGAGCGTATTTATATACTCAATATGCAATTGTTCTATTACCACGAAAAGAGTGAAGGCAACGAGCAAGCGATCAAACAAGGCGTTTTATGCCAATTATTCGATGTCACTCAAATGAAATTACAAAGCAGCCTGAAGGAACAAGTTGCAGAACGGCTGATTTACCAATTTCGTAATGACATGCAATCCATTTTGATGGCCAGTCAATTATTAACGAGTGACAAAACGGGCGAATCAGAAAAACAGATGGTTGGGGGTATTTTGCAAAACAAAGTCAACAGCCATCTGAAGATACTCAATGAAGTAGAAGCCCAATTGAATGCTGAGCTAGATGCCACCAGCACAACCTCTCATTTTGAGACTTATCCCGTCGATCCCAAGGAAGCCGTATCGGAGGCGATGAAAAATGTAGCCGAAGCGGCAGTCGAACGACAAGTTAAATTGCAGAGTCACATACCTGAGTTAGTTAGCCTAGTGTTTGCAGCCCCCAATGCACTGACTTCAGTCATTTCGAGTATACTAACCCTTTTGATTGAAGATGCCGTTTCCAACACCGACATTACTATTGACATGATAGAACGAGATCAATGCTTGACTTATAGCTTGAAGAATAGCGGATTTGGGATGCCCAATGAACGTCTTCAAGACTATCTGTTTAACTCTGAAGTTGAAACGTCAGAGACTTTTAAGGGTATTCATCTTGCGCTCGAATGGCTGAAGCGTTGGGAAGGCAGCTTGACAGGTGAAAGTCAAGTGGGCCAAGGCATGTCTTTTGAATTACGTCTAAGGAGTTTTATTTAATATGAATGCAGAAATGGCTAAAAAGATACTATTGATAGATGATGATGATGATTTGCGAAATTTGCTGGGCATCTACCTCAAAATGGCTGGATACGAGATTTTCCATGCCAATAACGGAGAAGACGGCAAAGAGCAGCTAACCCAAGTCAACCCTGATCTGATCATACTTGATATGATGATGCCAGTATTAGATGGCATGGGTTTTTTAAAATGGCTACGACAGGAGACGAAACAAGACATACCCGTACTGGCATTAACAGGGCGTTCAAAATCAGATACGCGCCCCATCGTCTTAGAATTGGGAGCCA
>JAYQWI020001318.1:0-7155 GCA_035871815.2 Candidatus Parabeggiatoa communis | reverse complement strand
CCACCGCTATACCATCACGAAAATCGCCAGCATAACGGTAGCGATCTACATACACCGGCTCGCCGTTTTCGTTCAAATGGCAATAACGTCCCGGTTGCCCTCGCACAGTGCAGCGTCCTTGCTGATAATTGCCACACCATTCATAACGCTGGTTGTAGAGCGGTGTCCCGTCTGGTAATAGATGAAACCAGCCGTTTTTCTCACACACGGCTGCTTTATCTTCGTAGAATCCAAAAGTTCGCAAGTAACGAGACGGATAAACCGGGTTGCCCGTTATATCAATATGATAAGCGCCGCTGTCATCTTGGACGGGCGCTCGTCCCGGCGCATGGAATTTCTGTACAGTCATAAAACGTGCCGCGTACAGTGGTTTATTGTTAACAGTGTGATGGGTACCGCTATCAGCGATTTGGGTTTTTGTCCAAAGGGCTTCTGGTGCTATTTTCATAGTATTTGCATCTTTTTTAAAAGAGTGGCCCATTCTAAATGTTTAACATGCACAAAATAGGTGTGTGCCGTTACTTCTGAAAAATCGGTCTGTTCCAAGATGTTAAGAACACGATTTCCCCACCAAAATTCACTTTTTTCTGTCACATCATCAGGAAGTACTTCGCACCATAGCAATTCATCGTTTGGTTCCGATACCACGGCTTGAAAACTTTTTTCCATGGCCTCCTGCCATGAAGAACTCGCATAATACACACCACAATTAACGGTTGCCCAGTAATTAGGAATATAAATAAACTTGGGCGTATCATTTTCACGACAATAATCCCAGAATGCATCATCTGGTTTGCGTAATGCGATTGTATCCCAGTCAATCCAGAGAAACTCACCAAATTCACGTAATGCCCATAAGCACATCCAATGTTTCATTTTATGCGCGGTATCGTAGTGAATTTCAGCTGGTGCCTCGTCAAATACCCGATAAACAGATAAACCAAATGCTTCCAATTGTTTTGCTGAGGCGTTATCACCGGCTAATACTAATAAGTTATCCTTATACCAAGCGTTTATTTCAAGGCAGGTTCGGATTTCTGTCAAAATCCTTTTTGGTGGATGGGTGATACCTTTTCTCGTATAAGGGTAAAGCCCAGCTATCATTGGTGGTGACATAACTCCTCCAGAATGTGATATTGATCACGCCCAACCCGATGATATTTTTCTATCATGTCTTGGCGCATAGTGGGTTCTTGTTTTTTAAAGATATTCCATAGATGTTCTTCTTCGGAGGCTGGTATAGTAAAATTCAATTCTTCAGCGTAACGACGCAGACGTTCTAATGTAACCAGTGCATATTCCCAATTCGCTATGGGTTTCAACAAGAGCATTTCTTTGCGTTTGACAGATTCAAAAGCTAAAGGGTGTATTTTGGTTCTCAAATGTCCCAAGTTGTATTCAACGCCAATGGCAGAAAGACTAATATCAAAACGTGATAGACAGTGTTCCAAGCTCGTCTTACTTTTATATACCACGTCTACTTGATAACCATTGCAATCGAGTACCGTTTGATAAGGCTTATTATCACGGAGGATTGCGGCACCTTGTTGTATCAGGCTGTTCAATAAACACCGACGCTCCGTTCCAGAAACTGACCAAATATCTAAATCATGTGGCAACTTACCGTGTATAACAGATTTAAATGCACCACCTGCCAAAAAGAAACGCCCGTTGAAGCCCTTTGGCAAAATTTTGTTGAGGGAAATTTCTGCAAATCTGATCACACTTTTTTGCTCTAAGAAAGTGGACACGGCATGACGACTCCCTTGTAATGTTTATAACGCATTATCAATTGTTTACCATCGTGAAAGAAAAATACGCCTTCAATAAAATCAGGCCAATCTTCTACCGGTAAAGGCCTATTCAACACCATAGCCACTGTCGTTGTGATAAAAAAATCATGGGTCACGAACAGATGCAAACCTGGCCCACTTTGCATTTGACATAAGGTATGGTTTATGAGTTCAGAAACAGCGTTAACCGGATTGCTAAACCCTGGCAATTGGCTATCTTTGTTCATCAAGCGCGTCATGACTTGTTCCATACCTAATCGTTGTACGGTTTGCCAAGCGAGTGAGGGTTCTGTGATAAAAATACCCGGATCGCCTAGTAGGTGATCGGGTTGGATTAACACATCGTCAACGTTTGCACCGAGTTGTAACAATTCTGCTGTTTCCATACAGCGTCGCACCGGACTTGTAGAAAGACTTCGTAAGCGGCCATTCAGATGTTGCCCTAGCGTCAATGCCAGCCAGCTGCCTTGTTCCGTCAAAGGAAGATCATCACCGGTTTGTCCAAGTGGAATCGGCGGTCGTTCAGAATGACGCAACAGCAGAACAGCAGACTGATCGCATGGAATCTGTTTCAAACCCTCTAAGGTTGAAGAAGGAATAACAATCATTACCTTGTCCTATCGATGATATCCAAAGAAATAAGCGGTAGGGGCAATCCTTTATGGTTGCCCTTAACTTCGCTAGACAGTCAATGGTGTCCGCATATTACAGCTAAGACACAGCGAATGATTGCGATAAGTTCGCACCAATTGTTGATAGGTTTTACTCTGCCAGATTTCTTGGAGAGTCATCTCAGTCACATAACCAAATTCTCCCAAACTGCGGCGTTGTTCATCGGGTGCACAGCAGGGACTAAACCGCCCTTCAGTGTTGATCCAGGCTTCTTTACCAAGGAATGGACATTGTCCGCCGGGGGCCATATCTTCAACGGCCGTGTCATTGAGTAAGTCAATGTTTTCAAGGAGTACCGATTTGCCATTGGGTAGCTTAGCGGTTTGTGCGGCAACCCGGGCCGCTAATACGGCTTGATTCCAACGTGCAATCGCTTCCGGACTCCGACGCATGGATAGTGGCTTCAGTTCATCAAAGTGTGCCCAAACGTGGTGTCCCTTGACGCGATCAACCCCAAAACGCGCTGCTAACCGCACAATATCGGCCAGTTCAGCGACATTCCATTCCAGAAAGGTGAGTTGAAAGGTGACGCGACAATAGTTACCACCTTTAGCAGCGTGAGCATTTCTTACGTCGATAAAAGTGGTCATGTTGTTAAGCATCTTTTCCCAGCGGCTACCCACCATAATTTTTTCTTGCGTGGCTTGACTGGCACCATTGAGTGATATTTTAACATCAGAAGTCACTGGGACAATGCGTTCTGCCCAAGCTTGTGGCCCTTTTTTAGGAAAAGTCCCATTAGTGGTTAAATTCAGTTGCACACCGAATTGGTGACACCAATTGATGATATCGTCAAAATGCTCATAAAGTAATGGTTCGCCCATCGTCGATGGAATAATTTCTTTTAAGCCGGTACCTTGCGCGTTTTCCAGTACCTTACGAATCAACTCAATCGGCATTTTTCTATGAGTCATTCCTTCGGTACGACGTTCTTTCTTGCGTGGGCTGTACTGGGAATGTTCTTCACACATGACACACCGAAGATTGCAATCATCTGGATTGGTATCAAAAGTAATGCGCCACGGCCCTTTTAAGGGTGTGATATGAGTGCTATTACGATGCTGAATGACACTGTCATAAAGACGTTCCACTTCGCTGACTTGTTCAGAGAGATTCGGAATATCTCCGGTTTCTGATTGAATATAGCCACGCTGTCCAAGGCGTTTAGCAAGTGTCGGATTATCACTCAAGCGTTGCATCTGCGCGGCTAAGGCTTCTGGGTGACGATGTTGGAACAATAGTCCGTTGACTTCGTGGTGAATGTACTCGCCCATGCCACCAACATCGGCCGTAATAACGGGCACACGCGCTTGCAGTGCTTCATGGATAACGAGAGGCGAGTTTTCCACCCAAATTGAAGGCACAACAATGGCATCCACCCGATTGAAAACATCGGTGACAATATTTTGATTACGGTATTCGGGAAGCCATTCAATCTGTTCTCGAATAGCGTCAGGTAGAGAATTGGCTAAGTCTTGAAGAGATTGGGAATTTTCGCCACGTAAGCGTCCCCATATACGCAATCTGGCCTTTCCTGAGAGTTTACCAAAGGCTTCAACCAGATGATGAATACCTTTAGCCGGAATATGGGTACCAATGTATCCAAAGGTAAATGGTTCACCGGCAACCCGTTGGCGATGACGAAGCCGCTCTCTGTCAAAACCGTAGTCTAGGTAAACCAACTTACGAGCCGGCAACCCAAACTCCTGATGGTAACGATTATAAAGGTAACGCGAGGGCGCGATAAACAGATCAATTAATTCGACCATTTCGCGGATATGCTGCATACGTCGCTTAACCCATGAAGTCCAATAGGTGATATCTTCTTCCTGTTCATCAGGCGCACCCGAAAAATAGCGTGCATAACAACGCTGGGCACATTTGCGATCTTGTTGGCCATCACAAGCGGCCCATAGTTCGTTCTGATCGTTGGGGTGCATCTGCATAAATTGACCTCGCGGACACATAATCCAGTAATCGTGCAACGTGTAGACAATTGGTATTTCCCGGTAGGCAGCTTCTGTGACTATCGAAGTAGACAGATGATTTAGATGACCTATATGCAGAATATCGGGTTTGAGTCGCTCAAGTAGTTCCGCAAAACGTTGATCGATGCCCTGATGTCGGTAACGATCCCGGCTACGAGGTAAGTTGACAATATGAAGCGTGACACGCGGTTCATCGGGATCAACTTCTTCACAATAAGCGTAGTCAGGCGCGAAAGGTTCTTCTTGGCGTGTGAAGACATGAACTTTATGACGTGCAGCGAGTCCATGACATAGAGTTTGAGTGTAAACCTCCGAACCGGCGTTATAGCGCATTGGATAACCATGAATCACTTGAAGAATCTTCATACCGTTTTCCTGTTGCTGGTTTTATTCATACTGGCGGTGAATGCTTTGACCAATTGCTGAACGCCATTTTCAATAGAAATCTGGGCAGACCATCCCAGCAATGCTTTTGCGCGAGAAGGATCACCATAAAAATGGGCCACATCAAAGGAGCGTGGCGGAGCCATCATCATTTCTGAACAATTTCCGCCAGCCGCATTCGCTAATTCAGCCAGTTGGCCAAGTGTTGTCGGTCGTCCCGTGAGTAGATGAATGGGTGGCAATTGATTTTCTCCATTCACTAATACCTCAATGAGGGCGAGTATGCCAGAGATTGTATCGCTGATATGAGTAAAATCAAAGGTATGTTTATCACCTTCCACACGAAGAGGTGTTCCCATTGCGGCACCACGAGAAAATGCTGGCACAACGCGATCAGTATGATCATTAATGCTGCCGTAAACATTCGATAGACGAACTATGGCCGTGCGAAGGCCAGCAGTTCTGGCTTCATTGAGAGCTTGTTCAGCGGCTACTTTGGAACGGGCATAAATATTGACTGGCTGCAATTGGCTTTCTTCGTTTGCAGGAAGCTTGGTAGGCTGTCCGTAAACTTCACGGCTACTGGCAAAAATGACCCACGGACGATGCTTTTGTTCTAGGGCAACCTGCAAAACGTTTTGGGTGCCTATCACATTGGTTTGCCAACACTGCTTGGGATCACGTTCACCCCAAATAACACGCGAAACCGCCGCAAGGTGAATAATACCTATGCAGCCTTGGGCAGCTTGACGTAATCCATTCATTTCTAAGATATTTCCATAATTATTCTGGAATGGGGAAAATTTAACGTCAAGTGATTGGACTTTGTAACCTTTTGTGGGCAAGGCTTGGGTAAGATGAGTCCCAACAAGGCCCTCAGAACCGGTAATGAGAATTTGGCGCACAAATCCCTCCTTTTGATTGGCTAAATTGTTGATGTGCAACTTTATAAGTCCTACAGTGTTTCCCAAATCCCATCGCTCAAACAAAGGTTTAGCTGGGTTTAGAAAAAAAACCGTCAGTCTATCGTGAAAGTTGCACACCGCGTGTGCAAAGGAATATCAGGAGGGCCGAAGGTCAGATGGTATAGTCTTTTAGATAAGTATTCTGGCTGAAGTTGATTTATCTAGGACGAATCAAAATCAAGTTTTGACTACAACCATAAGGGAATGGTGGTTAAATAAAATACCCATATAAAATCATCGAATCCAAGTTTTTTGGAAAAACTTGGTTTATAATATGGGTATATTATTTTCACGCTCATTCCTAATTCTGCCCTCATACTCTGCTGATTAGTTGCGTTTAGAATTGCCGTTCTCGGTGATTGTGCGCGACTGAGAGTGACGCGGTTTGACCGGTTTCTGGGAGAACAGAGGAGATTTCTCAATTCCTCTGGACTTCCAGTATTTGCCGTTATTGGGATTGAGTTGAGTGGCGCGAGTGTCAATCGCCGCTTTATCAAGGTGGGAAAAGTTCTTAGTCATGTTTTTTGCTCTCTAGTTTTTATGGTTAAACAACTCACCCCTGACTGTTCTCATCACTTATTAATAAGTGATCGTTGGAGCAAACAGGTACGCTTTGAGCGTGGAGAAGTCTTGAGTGAGGGGTCAATGGGTTAGAGGGATATAGCAACAAATAATTGACGTTGTTTAAGGTTCGTTCCTAAAACCTGTTTTTTGTATCGGTTATTGCGTCGTCCCCAATGCTCCCAACATACCTCCGCACCTGTTCAATAACAGTCTCATTTGACCCAAATGAGCAAAGCGGGGTATGCCATTTATATGAAGTGGCTATTATAAAAGTTAATTGAAAAATATCAAGACTGTTTTTTCTTATTCCAATTAATAAAATTTCCTCCAGAAAGTCGAAAACGGCAGTATATATAGGAAATACTAGGAAATACTAATATTTAAACTGATTGAAAACAAAGAGATTAATATTAATTTGTAATTTGTAATTTGTAATTTGTAACCTGTAATTAATTATTCTGCTCATATAGGGAAGCGGGTGATATTTTTATTTATTCCTTTTATTATCAATAATTTATGAATTATTTTCACCTATTTGCCCAGATGAGCGAATATCAAATAAATTCTATTTTTCTAAAAATCTGATTTTTCATAGCGAACATTTTTCAAGCAACAAGTCCAAACTAAAGTTTGGACTCCGGTGCAAAATCGGTGCGATGCACATAACGTTCAAATAACTTATCTACCGTTTTTTGAGTATCAGTGCTGACTATCACACGGTTTTCGCTATAACGAATATTTTCTGTTCAATCGGATTGAAAACCGGTTCTGAAAGAATTTGCCTGAAAG
>JAYQWI020001317.1:0-4585 GCA_035871815.2 Candidatus Parabeggiatoa communis | reverse complement strand
GCCCTTCCGATCTCCAGCGAGTTTCCGAACTAAAAGGGGGCGGCTCAATTTCCTCGAACGGAAACTCGAAATCCCGATAACACATATCGATAGTATCATGATGAAAGTCATCCTGGCATCGATGTGTGGTGTAACCCAAGGCAAGCTCGGACACCATATAGCACAAATGCATCTTCCCCATGAGCAAAACCTGGCCGGTTTTAAAAACCGGTTAGGTTTTTTTGGGGTATTATCTAATTCTCATTGCTTAATATAATTTTGCAATTCTGGCCACAATTTTGGGAAACGCGCTTGTACATCCTGCTTTGTAATCAACGCCATATCCACATACTCAAATCCGGGAGAAACGGCTTCGCTGATTAAGCCAAATTCTCCCGTTTCCAAAATACTCGTTTTCCAACAACCGCCCTTCACCAATAATTGCAACTGTTCACCAGCGGCGGGATTGTTGCCGAGCCGCACCCGTTCTAACTGCCCATCAGGATGCCGTATCAAATAAGTCAGCGCTGAACCAGCATGAAAATAGTGCATAATATCAGCATGATTAACATGCAAATAATCAGTCGGACTATCATCAGTCAGCATATAAAAAATTGAAGTCATCAAATAACGCGGGGTTTCTGCGTAAGGAATACCCTCATGCGTATAATCGGATTGATAGGTGCGTCGGAAATAACCGCCTTCCAGATGCGATTCCAATTGTAATTGCTTTATCCATTGGGTTTTGTTCATAAGAATATCTCCGGTTTGAATAGGATATAACTGTGTAGGGGCCATTCCTGTTAATGGCATTGACCAAAATGTTCCCTGAAATAAGTAACTCATGTTACGCATTCTCGTTCCCACGCTGGAGAACGAGGGTGCGAGATTAATCCACATTATCTGGATGTTTCGGCTGCTCATCTTGGTGCTTTACCAGCGGCAACAAACTATTAGATAAGCCCACTCCACTACCGAGATAATACGTCGTCACACTTGCGGCTAAACCAAAGTGCAGAAAATAAACGCCGCCGATGCAAATCAGACCTGGGACGATAGTGGTCAGAAAATTGGTGTGCATAGTGTCTTCAAATTCATCGGAGAGTTGAAATAAGTTTTCTAAGTGCTTGAGGGTGCCGTCCATCAGGATAATCTGTGCCGTGTCGGTGGCGGCGGTGGATGCGCCTTTGAGGGAGATGGAAATTTGTGCTGATTTCAGGGCTATCGCATCGTTGATGCCGTCGCCGATAAAGCAAACGAATTGCCCTTCGTCGCGCAGTTGTTTGACTAAATAGGCTTTATTTTCTGGTAAGGTTTCGGCAAAATAGCGGTCAATCCCCAGTTGGTTTGCTAAGTTGCGAGTGGGTTGTTCATGATCGCCGGATATGATGCAGAGCTTGAAACCACGTTGTTTTAATTTGTTAATGATATCAGCTGCTTCTGGACGAATGCTGGGCTGCATTTCTAAAATGCCCGCAAGGTGGTGGTCAATACTGACGTAAATCAGGGAGTAACCCTGTTCTTCGGCTTGTTGCTGGATAAGTACAATACGGTCAGGTAAATCAATACTTTCACGCTGCATAAACCGGGCACTGCCGACACGAATGGTGTGTTCATCGAGTTTGACTTTAATGCCGTAACCGACCTCGTAATTAGCTGCATCGGGTTCGGGAATATCCAGTTCTGCTTCAGCGGCTTTGGCGAGAATGGCTTTAGCAATGGGATGCGGTTGGCGATATTCAGCCGTAGCAGCAAAGCGCAGGACGCTATTTTCGTCGTAGTCACCCAGAACGTGAATGTACCCAACCATCGGTTGTTCTAGCGTTAAAGTGCCCGTTTTATCAAAGACGATGGTATCCACTTGGCGTAGCGATTCTAAAATCCGTCCATCTTTCACTAAGATGCCATGACGAGCAAGGATTTGTAAGTAGCTTAAGACGCTGAGAGGCCCTAAGGCCATCATATTGATGCCGAATGCGGCCCATAACACGGAAAGGGCAGGGATCGTCCCAAGTGTTGCCCAAGTCAAAATACCGAGACTGAGGGTGACGGGGGCTAATTGGTTCGCTATATTTTGTCCTCGCGCCATTAGGCTATCTTTATAGTGTTGGGTTTTATTCAAGATATCACCAATTTTTGCAGCCACGGTTTCGTTGCCTGCGGTTTGTACGTTAATGGCGATACGTCCAGATAATAATAAAGTTGCTGCGAAGACTTGATCACCTTGTTCTTTTTCGATGGGTTGGCTTTCACCGGTTAAAAGATGTTGGTCAACACTGGCATAGCCACTTTCAATGAGGCCATCAACTGGAATGATTTCACCAGCGTTGACAATGACGGTATCTCCCACTTGTATCGCTTCAAAGTCTATCAAAATTTCAATGTCATCTTTCAATAACCACACTTTCGGAGGATGTCCTGCAAAAACATGGGTGAGCTGTTTTTGAGATTTATCATCGGTATGTAGAATGAGTCTGATTTTCAGATTGGCCAGAATGGCCATGATTGCGGCATAAATGAGTTGCCCCGTTAAGGCCATGCCGAACAATAAAATCAGTTCCACGGTAAAAAAGTTGATGAGATAACCGGCGCGTGCATCGAGCCAGGCTTGACGAAAAAAAGGGAGACTGAGATATAAAATGCCTGTGAAGGCTAAGGCAGTGCCTATTGGCGTGACCGCACCGACAAAAATGGCAACCAATGTACCGGTTGCGACGGCTAAATCTCGATTCAGAGTTCCAGCCATTTTTTCAAGGTTCATCTCGTCGTTCGGTTGTATCAGTTCTTGCGATTGTTGCTGTTCAGTCCGCATGAAGGCACTTTTTATATCTTTAAATAGCTTTTTAGGGCTAAACGACTGAGGTTGGCGGGTGTTTTGCCATCGTGTGGTGTTTTTTCTCTGCTTTTTCAGCCCATAAGCGGCACCAGTGATTATGGCAAGTTCGATTAACATAACGTATTTTCCTCTTTGAACAGATTGGATTTGGGCTTGCCTAATCCTGTCTTCAGCAATTGAATATCTAACCGCTTGGCCAAATTTTGCACATAAGGTCTATTAAATACACTGAAATGTGCGCCATCAAGTTGATGGATTCTGACTTCGTCTGTATGTCTTCCCCAACCCCAGTCATCAGGCAAGTTGTCGTTAATCCAGGCTTGTTGTGAGGCATCGGTACAAAATAAATCAATCGCACAACGTAATTTTTTGTTTTGTGCTGAATAGTTTAAAAATGCCATGTCATTGGCTTGGTAAACCTTGACATAAGCGAGTAACTCTTCAGCCTGGCCTTGTGGTGAGAACAACAGGTCGTGCATGTCATACTGTTTTAACCAGGCCATGACTTTTTCACACGCGCTTTGAATAGGCCCGCTTTGTTTGAGTTGATTGAAATTAAACGGGGGTTCAATATCGACTAAGCGTTGAAATGTCCTAACGATGCGCCACAATCCGTCAAATTCGGTCATCTGTAAAGAGGACACATTGGGTGTGCAAGCGACAGTGGGTTGATCGACTATAGCAACTAATGCAACGGTTTCACCTGCCTGTTCCAATTGCCACGCGAGTTCTAATGCCACAACGGCCCCAAAAGAATGCCCTAGCAAGTAGTAAGGTTGTCCACTGGCTTGAAAATGCTTAATTATTTCAATATGTTGTTGCACTAACGCTTCCACTGTTTCGGGTATCGGGTCACGTCCATCAAGTCCGGTTGATTCCAAGCCGTAAACGGTTTGGGCGGTTTGCAATTGTTTAGCTAACGCACGGAAATAGCCGGCTTTGCTGCCTAAACCCGGTATGCAAAACAGGGCAGGTTTGTTCCCTTCTCTTAACAGCAATGCGGTTTCTAATTTGGGTTGCCGACGAACTCGCGTTTGACAATGCTGGATCAGATGATTCAAACGCTGCTTATAGTGATTAGCCAAGGTTTCAATGGTACTGCTATGATAACAATCTTCACTAAAGCTCCAAGTCAACTGTAATTGCCCTTGGCTAACCAGGCCATTGATTTCAATCAGGTGATCGCGTTCACCTTTGTCGCTGATAGGCGAATAGACGGTTTCGTTGGCAAAACTGAATAAATCCTCTTTTGCATTTTGATCAAATTGTCCCAGATAATTAAACAAAATATCCCCGTTGGGTAACGATTCTCCCCGCAAATAGGTCAATAAAGCATATCCAATGCCTTCGTTGGGTATGCTTTGACGTTGTGCTTGAACCGTTTTGATTGTTTTTCCTAAGTCGGCTTCAAGCAGCAGTGTTAGGCTGACAGGATGAATACTGGTAAACCAACCGACGCTGCGTGATAAATCCATATCTTGAAATAACCCCACCCGCCCGTGGCTTTCCAAATCAATCGTACATTGACGGTTGCCCGTCCACTCTTGAAGGCTTAAAGCCAATGCCGCCAGTAAAATATCATTAATCTGGGTGTTGTAAGCTGTCGTTATTTCCTGGAGTAAAGCCTGTGTGGTGTCAGCATCAAATTCAATACGGTAATGCTGGGTGTATTCTAAACGATTTTGCCCATTGGGCTTGTCCACTGGTAACGGATGCCTTGGCAGATTTTGCCAGTAGGATAGTTCTTGTTGCACCGTTTTAGATTGTGCA
>JAYQWI020001316.1:0-2934 GCA_035871815.2 Candidatus Parabeggiatoa communis | reverse complement strand
TCAAAAAAATCGCTCGCTCACGTTTGCAGGAATCTGAAATACTCTTTTCTAATCGTAAATACGATGCGGCCGTTTATTTAAGTGGTTATGCTATTGAATTAGCATTGAAAGCGCGAATCTGTAAAACGTTAAAATGGTCTCAATTTCCAGACTCTTCTATTAAAAACCCTCAAACCTTTAAAACCAATAACGACAAGGATTGTCTATATGTAGAGACGCGATGCTCGCGTCTCTATAATATGACGCGAGGCCGAGACGCGAAGCATCACGTCTCTACATCAAACTATGACGCGAGGAAGAGACGCGAAGCATCGCGTCTCTACATCAAATATTATGAATGAGAACTTATTTGAAAAATATAGGGCGATAGAACGCAATCTTTCTGAGGATAAGGGCCCGTTTAAATTGTTCGCCTTAGTTCAATTAGAGGAACTCCCAGGATTATGGGATGTGGTCATGTCTTGTGAAAATTTACCTGAAAAAGATATGCCTACTTTGCGGTTTGTGGTTGATAAAGTTTATGCGGGCCTGACTAAAAAAGAATTGGTTGCATTCAGCGATTAATCAAAACCTTTTCTGGTGTCAAGGCTTCGGTGTGACAAAATTTTTTGATTTTTGATGATTTATTGAAAAATGATGACATCCCAACCGAATTTTTTAGGAATATTATCCTTATTGTAAATATCACAACGCACATTCAGATACTTTAATTGATTTCTCATTTTTATTTTAAAACGACTGCGTATTTCTTTAAAACTTTTGAGCATTTTAAAGGGCCTATTTTCTTCAAGAAACAAAATGACTGTGATTTGTCGTTGAGGACGTGTTGTTAATGTGGCATATTTAGAATTGGCATATAAATAGTTATAAAAAGGGGAAAGTTCTTCTACCTGACAACGATAAGCGGCATATAAACCCTGTATGGTATCGCGGACTTTTTGCGTTAAATCAAACAAGATTTCACCCTTGTTGAGACGTTGTTTGTACTCAATCTCATGTCCCCTAATATCCTTGATTTCAATCAAAAATAATCCCAGTTCAGAGAGTGCTAAAATATCGACTGCCTTACTGCCTTGGCATTTATCAATATGATTTCGGAAAAAATGACTTTCATCATACTTAATCACTTCCCAATTATCCGGAAAGATGAAAGTCAATGTTTTTTCGCTGAGAGTTGTCATGCGCTTACCTGTTCTAGTTCTCGGTAAAAGATTTCTTGTTCCCTATCATCCTGTTCCAATGTCGCCTCAAGTGCTGTAATCGTAAATAAGTCATCTAAATTGTCTCCTTGCACCACACGAACATCCGATTTATCTGCCAGCAATTCAAAAAAATGGGCTTCAGTTTCACCAGCATCGACACGCAAGGAGAGTTCTTTCATTAAAAATAAATCATGCGTCGTCAGTACCACTTGCACCCCAGCGTTCACTAGCGCCACAAGTGTATCAACTAACTTTACTTGCAATTTTGCATTTAAGTTTGTTTCTGGTTCATCCCAAAATAGGGTGCTACCTTTTGCCAACCCCCCCTTTTTAATCAAATAAGTCAACATGGCGATTTTGCGTAAGCCTTCTGGTACTAATGACATTTCCATCTTACCGTATTCGCTATGTTGTAAATAAAAATGATCAAATTCGACAATCACCGAGCCTTGTAAAATGTTTTCTAAATTTCTTCCTAACTCAGCCATTTCGTCGGCGCAGAAGGTTAAGGGGCCAGCTGTCAAGGCTTGACATAAATCATAATAAATGGCATAAAACGCCAGTTTTCGTTCTTTAAAACTTTTCATAAAGTCGGGGTAGAACGATAAAACCTCTTTTATAGGGAAAAACAACGGTAAAGGGGTTCGTTTAAGCGGTTCTAATTGTTTTTTGGGAGGCTCTGATGCACTAAAAGACGGCGCTTGTTCCAATTTTATCCTATTGATAGCGGTGACAAAAAACGAAAAAGCCCTTGTCAAGTTGGGAACACAATGCCCTTCCAAAAAAGGAACCATTTTAATTTCAGCACTGTGTGGTTGTTGACGACGGCATAAACGGCCTAATTTGTCTGGGCGAAATACTGTTGTTAATTTGTGAGCTAAATCACGTTGCCAAGATTCTTTATCCTTATTTTGGGTGGTGTGTAAATAGTTTTGCAGTGCCTCGTGCCATATATAGTCAACCACATAAGCCAGATAAAGCAAATGACTTTTACCGGTACCATTATCGCCAATAATCACATTGAGTCCAGGAGAAAAATCGAATTGGACATCAGAAAAAACCGTGAAATTTTTAATGTGTAGTGTGTGTAACATAATTAATTTGTATTTGATTACATAGCGTGTGAACGGTTCACCCCTACTAAAGGTAGGGGCAGACCTGCGTGTCTGCCCTAAATCTTTGAAAAAGCGATATAAACTTGTCAGAACGCGAGGGTTTAAACCCGTAAGGGTTTTGTTGTTTTAGCTTATGGGCTCTGCCATAAGCCACTTGTGTATAACGATGAAAGGTGGAACTTGAAAACTAATTCACCCAACAAATAACACAATCTACTCTTCAATTTGCTGAATCAATGCATCGGCAAAACCACTGGTAGAGACTTCTGTGGCATTGTCCATTTGTCGAGCAAAATCATAAGTCACAATTTTTTTCGAGAGCACTTTTGGATAGGCTGTGGAAATTAAATCAGCGGCTTCTTGCCAACCAATATATTCGAGCATATTGACACCGCTAAATAACAATGAACCTGGATTCACTTTGTCTAAGTTGGCATATTTAGGCGCTGTACCATGTGTTGCTTCAAACACGGCAATATGATCACTCATATTGGCACCTGGGGCAATACCCATTCCTCCGACTTCAGCGGCAATCGCGTCAGACAGATAATCGCCATTCAGATTTGTGGTGGCAATCACATCAAATTCACTTGGGCGCAACAGCATCAGCTGAAACA
>JAYQWI020001315.1:0-3603 GCA_035871815.2 Candidatus Parabeggiatoa communis | reverse complement strand
TTTTTGGAGTGCAAAATTCATTTTGCGGCCCGCTTTTAGTGAATGTTATAGCTTTTCCCGATTGAATAAAATACATTTATGTCAAGAGCCGCAAAAATAAATTTTGCACTCCAAGAGAACGCAAAATAAATTTTGCACTCCAAGAGAACGCAAAATAAATTTTGCACTCCAAGAGAACCGCAAAATAAATTTTGCACTCCAAGAGAACCGCAAAATAAATTTTGCACTCAAAGAGAACCGCAAAATAAATTTTGCACTCCAAGAGAACGCAAAATAAACTTGTAACAAAATTATTGTTGTACTTCATTCAATCGGGAAACGCTATATTTTGCTAATCGCCAAGATTGATAAACCTTTGGGAATGCGCCCAGAAGCCATTGATTTTTCTTTGATGCAAACGATGGCATGGTGGGGCTGCATCGCCCCACAATTTGTGGTGCTGAATGAAGTTCTGGGTGCCCGCTTACCCACCCTACGAAGACTTGTATGCATAGCCCATTTATCAATGGCGTTTTGACTACACTATGGATATATCGAAACTCAAATTACTCCAGGCCTTAGAAGAATGCAATAAACACATCAAGAGAATGTTGTATGCTTACAACAAGATGGCTAAATTGATGCCGCTTGATGCCACAACGTATGATAATTTAACAGAAGAACAGGTCGAAAACATTGATCAGTTTATTTTTAGATTTGCAAAACTCCAAGATGCGATGGGTGAGAGATTGTTTAGGAGTGTTTTAATCTATTCACAAGAAGAGATTAAAAATAAACCCTTTCGTGATTTACTGAATCGACTTGAACAATTAGGCATTCTTAAAAGCAAAGAAGAATGGCTCTTGTTAAGAAAACTGAGAAACGATCTCTCGCATGAGTACGTCAATGAGAGCGAAGGCAATGCCTTGAGTCTCAATCTGGTTTATGAAAACACTGAAAAATTGTATGATATATTCATGCAAGTTAAAAGCTATGTGAATGACAACTTGTTCACTCTCAGCACAATAGATGATTTTGTGTTAGAAACTCTGCCCATGAAAAATGCGTCTAACTCAACAAGAAATACAGATCATTAAATCCACTGTCCATGAGGTGATGGGAGAAAATGCCAGCGTCTGGCTATTCGGTTCCAGAGTGGATGATAGCAAACGGGGTGGCGATATTGACTTATTGATAGAAACGGAGTTGTCTGAACCAAGGGAAAGGCTGCTCAAAAAATCACAATTATGGGCCAAATTACAATTGCGCTTAGGAGAGCAACGAATTGATATTATTCTGGCTGCCACACATTCCGAGAAACAGAAGTTAATTGAGCAAGTGGCAAGAGAAACAGGGAACCGTCTATGAAATAGGTTGTAACATTATTATAATGTTATCACGCAAAGTCGCAAAGCCGCAAGGCGCAAAGGTGCTAAGTCTTATTTTCGCTGCCCTTCGGTTCTTAGCGGCTTTGCGTGATATTAAACGTAGGGTGGGTAACGTCTTTTTGTTGCCCACCATTTCCTATGAAAAGCTATATCATTCAAGGAGTCAATAAACTTTATGAAGAAGCATATTAAAAATCAGGTGCTTGTCAAAATACCAAAAAGCTTATCATCCCTTATCGCTTTAGGCGTAGCCGCTGTTTCTGGGATCAGCCCACACTATGCCTTAAGTAGTGATAGCCAACCCACTCTGTCATCTGAACAACAGTGTACTCTTCCCAATTATACGCTGGCGGCTCATACCAAAATTTCTCGCCTCGTGGTGAAATTTCACGAAGGCTCAGGTATCCGACATCGTTCTGGGGCCTTCAAAGCAGAACAAGCTGATCAATATGAATTGTCAGGTTCAGTGTCAGCCCTTCAGACTGGCTTGCTAAGCAAAGAGATCAATGATCTCAATCAAAAAATTCAAACGGAGGGCTACCAAATACAACCGCTTTTCAAAGCAAAGGAGGCGGCACTCGCCGCGCTCAAGGCTTCTGGCGAAAACAGAACAGGCCATCAGTTGGCCGATCTACGCTTATATTATGAGTTGATTCATCCAGAAAAAAAGGCGAATTACAGCAGTGTGGCGAGTCTATTAACTGACATTAATAAACTCCAGTCTGTAGAAATTGCCTATGCTGAACCGTTTCCAGAACTGGCGGTTGTCTCATCCCCTGCCAACCCAAAGGCCCCATCGTCTGAATTTACGCCCACCCCTAACTTCGAGGGCAGGCAGCGTTATCTTGATTCGCCGCCTTCTGGGATAGGCGCGAGTGATTGTGCGTGGACTGTGCCAGGTGGACGGGGTAGCGGTGTTAAAATTGTTGATGTCGAAATGGCTTGGAATACAAACCATGAAGATATGCCAGCCCTGTTTTTCAGCTATGGCACACCTGCAACTGATTCAGACAGTCTCAATCATGGGACGGCTGTTTTAGGAGAAATAACGGCTGTGAACAATGGTTTTGGCGTGACGGGCATCATCAACAATGCTAAAGTAGGTTACGCCAGTATTTGTTCTGAACAATCTGCCAAAAGTTGTTTGAATGTAGCAGACGCGATTATTCATGCCGCAGAAGCGGTTGGCGAAGGCGGTATTGTCCTCATTGAATTGCAGTTTCCTGGCCCTAAGATAGATTCTTGTGAGACTTCTTGTCTTAAAGAGAGTTGTGGCTATGTCCCTGCGGAATACTGGAAGGGCATTTTTCATGCCATACAACATGCCACAACAAATGGTGTGATTGTGGTTGAAGCGGGTGCTAATGGCTCATCAAATCTTGATGATCCCATTTATAATGGCTATTTTGATCGAAAGGTACAAGATTCAGGTGCTATTGTGGTCGCGGGAAGTGACCCAACACCAGGAGTGCCTGCCTGCTGGACAAACTTTGGGAGCCGTATTGATCTGCATGGTTGGGGTAGCCATGTGACGACCCTGAGCTGCATGACACCAGAGGGTTGCCAACCCTTGTTTGATGGCGGGGATAATGACGAAAACCGTTCTTACACGGCTAACTTTTCAGGCACGTCCAGTGCGTCACCCATTGTCGTCGGTGCAGCAGGGAGCGCACAAGGCATTGCGAGAGCACGATACGGCAAACCGCTAGAACCGTTGACACTGCGTAGCTTACTTGTCGAAACGGGTACACCTCAACAACAACCCAGTGATAAACACATTGGGCCATTACCCAATCTGTGTCGTTTGATTCCTCTTATTAAGGAAGAATTGAAAGAGTAAATAAACACTAAAGACGCTAAAGAGGCTCGTTAGAGAAATCTTGTGTCTTTGCGTCTCTTGCGTCTCTTTTTCACGCTAAAGTTTAGCTTCGCTAAACTTTAGCGTGAAAACGTCTTTTGCGTTATTTTTTCCCTATCAAATCAAACTTCCATTTAACTCCCATATTGGAGAAAAATTTTTAATGCTAAATAATTATCAAATCATAGATGCTGATTGCCATGTCCTCGAACCGCTGGAGATGTGGGAAAAGTACCTTGAACCGGAGTTTAAGGATCATGCGCCGTTACCAAACATGACCGTCGATGGTGAAGAATTCACCTATCAAATATCTGATGAAGTCAATGCCGACGGGTTGAGACGGATGATTCAAAATCACCCCCTCTCTATTCTCAAAAA
>JAYQWI020001314.1:0-4126 GCA_035871815.2 Candidatus Parabeggiatoa communis | reverse complement strand
GATTTTCGTTTCAAATGGCATCTTGAACCCGATAGCAGCAATAAGGCAAGCTGTGAGAAGAATCTCACTTGTTATATTAAGGAGCAAAATTCAAAACAGACGACTGTTGATACGTGTAGTGGCAGCGTACCAGAGGATACTGACTCATGTCGCTATATACCCATACTTGAGTTAACGGGGCCAAAGGGTGTGACTGATGAGAGCAACCTAGCCGATACTGTTAAAATGAAGGTTATTTGGCCCTCCATTCCTCGCATCAAGATCAAAGCACCTCATGTTGTTAAATTATACAAAGAAGGCACTTTGATAGAACTGGAAAATAATGCAGGTTACTATGGTGTCGCACCACTGAAATTGGAACTGGAAGGTGAATCTGAGTCAGCCTCAAAGGCGGATAAGCAGTATAACTGGACAGTTTATTACCAGAATTTCCACGATTCAGTTGATCGTGTCACAGTCGCTGCTTTCAACGAGGAAACAGTCATCACACCCACTTTAGACAAGCCTGGAAAATATACCATCGAATTGAGGCTAACCGATAAAATGGGAATAACAAGTGAACCGACAAGTATCACGATTCATGCTGGCCCGATGTTGCAATTTGTGTCGGGAGAACCGTCATCTGAAGACAATCCTGGAAAATTGGTGGTGAGAAAAAAACTTGGGGAAACACTGAATCTGGATATCAAGGTGAATTTCATTCCTGAACTGGTTCCCAATTGTGCAATCAAAAATGAGGCAGGGGGATATGAACAGATAGTCGATCTCTATGTTACTCTTTACATTCCGGCCACTTTGGTTCCCATTTTATTTCCAGGAGAAACTAAGCCTGAAGGGGTGTATATGTGGTTTGATAAAAGCAATGATCCTAGTCTTCGCCCTAGGAAGTTAGGCTTATCTGATATTGATCCGCACAAGCCCTTTCTGCCCTTTAAATACCCACTTGATTTCCAAAACCAAGAAGAACGCCTTTTTGAGTTGATGAAGACACCGATTGAGGATAAAGCTTGGTTAGGTACCCATTCCCTTTATATTGCAGCGGGACTTTTTAGGGAAGATATGAAAAATTTGGGAAATGACTTCGTGCCAGCGGCTCTGCCAGTATGCATTGAGAATACCAACAAACATGTCGTCATTATGAACGCAATCGAGCTCCACGTTACGAAATAGAGATTATTGTGATAGCCGTGAATCATCGCGACTCTCTATTGAGCTTTGTAGGGTGAGTTTCGTTTCGCTGGAAACCCACCCTACATTTTAATTGGGTGTGGCTACTTTAGAACGACGGTTCAATAAAATCAATGGGTTATAGTTTTTATATTTATTGGTATATTGCGCGTTGTTTTAAAATAGCCACCCCCCTTTTAATTTCATGATTTAGCTTGCGCTTTGCACACCGAAGGTTCTTAGATGAAAGTAACGTTGCTTAATATCTATTTTACTGACACAAAAAGGACAGTTTTATGATTCAATTAATGGTTCAGCCTTCACATTTTATGTCTTCTGGAATTATACTGAGCCAATTCGGTGAATTGTTTATTTTTAGATTTACTGATGAATTACAAAATCGCTTTGAAAACTTATTAGAGAAAAAAAAAGCCGATTTATTAACCGAAGAAGAACAAACCGAATTAGCGGGTATTTCTGAACTATCGCGGATGTTTACTTTAATTAACGCACAACTGGCAACTAAGCCCAAATGGTCTCCCAATCAATCAGAAGACTTATACGACAACGCGCCCAATACCTTTGTGAATACTGTCATTCCCCAGAATACCTCAGTCCCAACCGCTTCACCCTTGAACACATAGTGCCCCAATCGTTAGGTGGAACTGATGAATTGGAGAATTTGGCTTTAGCTTGTCATCGTTGTAATGAACGCCGATATAATTTTATGACGGGAACTGATCCACAAAGTCAAACTGAAGTTCCCCTCTTTAATCCCCGTCAACAGGAATGGTCAACACATTTTATTTGGACGGCGTTGGGTCTTAAAATTTTAGGCGTGACACCCATTGGGCGAGCAACTTGTCAGCGACTTGATCTCAATGATGATTGGCATGATGAGCAGTTTATTCAAGCATCACGTCAATTATGGGTACAAGGCGGTTGGCATCCCCCACAATCTGATCCACTGATGAGATCAGTTTAATGTCTATAGCCTTTTTCGTTTGGGTTAAGGAAGTTCCAAAAAAATAATTATCCCAAAAGGCAATTCAAGCCGGTTTGTTTAATTTCTCTCATTCTCTGCGCGAAGAGGCTCTGCGTGAGCCGACAGTTTATTACAAATTATTTGTGTGCATAGAGTAGCCCTGCGGGATAATTTATTTTTTTGATATTCCTAAATACAATCGAAAACAAATAAAAGCAAAAGTAATAAGGCACGAAAAGAGGCTGCAAAATAACAAGGAACGAAAAAAAAGCGGGGAGCCTTTAAGATTTCTTGATATGACCCTTTTTTATATGCGTATTTTTGATTTATTGATAATAGGAGGTAAAAATGTCTGATTTTAAATTGATAACTATCCTATTCGGACTCCTTTTAATGATAGCCACCCCGGTATTGGCTAAACCCGTGGCTAATGGGGAAGTTTACCCCACTGAAGGCTTTGTTCCTTTGAGAGTCAATTTGGATGCCAGTCGATCACAAGGCGATATTACAGAATACGAATGGACAACCTCTTCTAGTGAAAAGGAAGAACCCGTCTTTTATGGTAAACGAGCGAGCTTGTTACTTGATCAAGCAGGCGAGTACACTATCACCTTGAAAGTGACGGATAACAAGGGGGAGACTGACACACAACAGGTGGCGACAGTCACGGCTAAGGGTTTGGAAGCTTGTTTTGAGGCCTCTCCAACAGAAGGCTTGGTGGCTAAAGGATACCCCTTGAAAGTGGAATTGGATGCCAGTTGTTCAACTGGCCAATATATTATTGATTACCACTGGGAAATCAAGGGCAAACCAACCACACAAAGAGGGCAACAGATCACACACTCTTTTTATGAAAGCGGCAACTACACCATTAGCTTGAAAGTTGAGGATAGTCGTGGTGAAATCAGTTCACCGTTCAGAGAAACGCTCACCATCAAAACCTTAACGGCAAAAGCTATCGCTTCTCCAAATAATGTGATCATAGGGGAAGAGCTTGAACTGGATGCCACACAATCTGAACCCAACGAATCGCTAGACGATTTAGAGTACAAATGGGATGCTGAATTATCTCCTGAAAACACTGAAGACTGTGAAACCATCAGTCCACGATTTGATGATAAGACGGCCCCCAATCCCACTTTGTTATTTTTGGGTTCAATAGATAACAATGCCTATTGCAATTATACTGTTACTCTTAAAATCACTAATCGGGATGATGTGACAAGCGAAGACAGTGTGACAGTCGAAGTCAGCCCAAAAATCACCCGGCCACAGGCTATAATTAACTCGGTTTCCCCTCTGAAAGGGTTTGCACCCTTAACCTTGAATTTGAATGGCAGTGATTCTTATGATGAAGAGGGTACGATTAAGCGATATACTTGGTTAGCCAGTCATGATGAAAAAGGTTTTGGATTTGAAAAATCCACTTCATCCGCCCAGACAAAGATAATCCTTGAACAATCAGGGATTTACACCATCAGTTTATTTGTCACGGACAACGACGATGAAAACAGTGATCGGGTTGTTTTTAAAATGGGGGAAGAAGTCGCTCAAATTGAGATCGCCAATGAAAGGCCTATTGCCAAGGCGAAAGTCTTACCCAGCCTAGATGATAAGGATCAGCAAATACCCTTAGAAGTGATTTTGGATGGCAGCGAGTCTTACGATAACGAGGGCAAATTGGAAAAGTATAGTTGGACGATCACCAATGACGAGGGTTATAACGAAACACTTGAAAAGAAACGACCCATAATAAGGCATGTTTTTGAACAAATCGGCATTTATCAGTTCAGTTTAGTGGTCATTGACAACAATGGGATAGACAGTGAGGCTAGTCTCATTGAGGCTTATCATATAACGGGAAGCCTCTTGATTAGGCCACAAATCAAGGTGTTTATTTTACCGGAAAACTTTCTGCCTAAAAAGGAAGGCGGTGATCCGCCGCCTTCAGAATCTGAAACCGTTTCTGAAACA
>JAYQWI020001313.1:0-5962 GCA_035871815.2 Candidatus Parabeggiatoa communis | reverse complement strand
TTTAAACAAACCAACGTCGTATCATTTCGACTTGATAGCGATATCCTTTATCGTCTATTTCTTCAATGAGTTCTCGCTGCAACAAGAGGGCTATCGTGTTTTTCAAATCACCTGGGATATGTGCTGATAGGCTTTCTTCATTCACGATGGCACTTTCACCTTGAGAGGCGATGAACCGTAATACGGCTCTTCCCGTATCATCGACTTGATTTTGTTCAATATCCGCAAAAAAGAAGCCGCCAAATTTTAAAGCGTCTGCTATGCCGGTTTCTACATCTTCCACTTGCACCTTGAGGCGTTGTTCGACGGATTGTTTATTTTTAATTTGTACAATCTCTCCGCACAGTAATTGTACTAATGCGGGGTGTGCGCGGGTTACGGTGAGAACACGTTGAGTCGCTTCGGGGGTGTAGCGTAGTGGGTAATATTTAACCGGTTGTTCTATCAATTGCCGTGTGTCATGTTCTGATAAATAACTGATATGTACGGTTTGTACATTGATCATATAGCTGGCCCAATGCTGCAATTCGCTAAAGGTATGCGTGCCGCCAAATAACAATCTAAACCGGGGGCGATGTTGAATAATATGCCGAAACATGCCTAAGATGGCCGTGGGCTGTAAGCGGTTGTCACTGAACCCTTCATTTAAGGTGACAAATTCATCTAGTGCTAACAATAGCGTTTTATCACCTGTCGCTTGTTCAAGTTTATTTAGCCAGTCATCAAAACGGGTGAAGGGATCAGTTCGCAAGTATTCTTCATCTAAAGGCGGAAAGGTTAAGTCAGGGTAATGTTTCGCCGCTTCTGCCATGGTGCGCCCCAGTTGATAAAAAAAACTGGCATGATCTCGCGCCCAAGCTAAAGGCCCTTGGCAATCGACAAACAGCATCACGAATGTCTTCGGTAAGAGCATATCCAGGTTCATTAACAGCGTGGTTTTACCGGTGCGACGCTGTCCATACAGCAATAAGGGGGGGCAATGGCGCGTTTGTAATAATTGCTCAAGACGTGTCGTGACTTCTGGGCGATCTGCGAAAACATCATGTACCTTTTTATTTAAGGGCGGCCCAAAGGTATAAGGATTCGGAATATCCTGCATATTTAGCAGTTCAGCGGCAAATGTCGTGATGATACTTTGCCATTTTGAGGCCATTTCCCGAAAACGTTGTGCTTCTGTAGATTCGCTTCCCACTAATGATCCTTTAAGGCGGCCAAGAACGTTTTTCAGCATCGCATGTTGCTGATAATGGCCTTGCTGAGACAGGGCCGCTTCAATATCAAGACTCATTTCGCGAAAACTGTTTAACCAACTGCCTGCTGTTCCAGTCAATTTATCACTACTTAAGAGTGTTTGATGTACTTCGGCCATCTCAAAAATGCTGTCACAGGCCATTAAAGACTGTGAATCCAATTCAAGGTAGGCGGCTTGAACGGCCCAATTTTGGGCACCAGCCGACAGTTGATTCATAGCAACCGTGGCCGCTTGTTGATCATATTGGTATACCCTGACTAATTGCTTTTCTAAACCCCACAGTGGCAGGTATTGATGCTCATCCCAAAAAACAGAATGTTGGTGTAAAAACTTGAGACTCTGTTCTGGTTGTCGTCTCTGCGCTATCAGTAATAATCCATTCCAAGCGGCCGTGAGTGGATATAAGAGCAAAGGTAGCCATTTTCTGTAGCTCAAACCGAGTATGATAGAAAATAGGCCGCCTCCCAGTAACCATAAATATTGCTCAGGCTCGACGATGATAGCAAACAGAAGGTAAGCACTCCCACTACCTAATATGCCGGCGACGATTCCTGCCCAAACGCCGGCAATATATCTTGCCAGCATACTGGCAAACATATAGGGTAAGGTAAATAAGATGCTAAACAAGATGGCGTTGACTGTGCCACCCGTTAATCCAGAGAGTAAACGCTTGAGCCAAAGCATTTGCGTTACGTCTACTTCGTTTACGACGTTGAAAATGAGGCTGATCAATAACCAAATGAGGCTGGTAAATAATAAAGCTAATGTTGCCATCCAACGCCAGTCGCGAAAACGCCAACCTATAATCAGCCCAGCGGCGGCAGCCATTCCAATGATTTTGGCCTGTGCAATGGTGAGTTGTACAAAAGAGGGTAATATCAATAGTTCGCCTAATACCCCGCCTATAAGACTACCCAAAACGAGTACTAGGGCACTGACAGTCAAACCGATGATCACGCCAACAAATTGTCGTCCTATCGCTCGTTTGTTGTGTTCTACTGATAAAGAGGCGAGGATGCTGCCCGCTAAACTCATGACAAAGATACCTAAGCTAATACCCGCAATATGTCCGGTTGTGCCCGCTATTCCAAACAACATCCCAGTTAAAAGGCCGCCCAGCGTACCCGCTACGATGCCAAAAGCGAAAGAAACGGTAAAACTACTGATGAGGCTGCCGACAAGACATAACATCATCCCATAGCTGATGCCTAATATCATGTTTTCAAAAGAAATCATATCGGCAATAGTTTGGATTTCTAGTATTTTATTTATTCCCAGAAGCTCAAATACCATATTAATGACTGGCAGCAATCCTTCTATAAAAAAACCGAGAAAGAAATTGATCGTTAAAAATACGATTCCAATTAAGCAGCCTATCAATACAGGCTGTATTAGAAATACACTGTACCACAAGCGTTTGAGTTCAGGATGATGCTGACAATGGGGGGGTAAATCAGCTAAAGCGAAATCAGGTGCCAATGTTGGATCAATACGATTGATATAATGACGCCAAGCTGAAGGGTGGAATATAAGCCAAAAGAACATTTGGAATGGGGTTAATAATAACTGAAAAAAGGAGCGCATTGAAAAAGACATCGTATTTTCTCTTATGGGCAGACAGGTTAATCTATTTGGTAATGGCTAATCAGTCATTGTCTCTCATTAGCCCTTTACCGGTTTTTGCATTAATGAACTCGCTTCTTCTCATGAGAAACGCTGATTAAAAAAAATCCTGATTATAACGAAGTTATACTAAAGCAAATGTTGTCGTCCATTCACTTCTATTCTTTTTAACCCTTTTATTTTCCAAGTGTCATCAATTTCTTCTTTTTCAAGGGCCCGTAAATATTCGTCGCATAATATTTGTAACAATATAGGCCAGCCAGAACTGGTTTCGAGTATCCACGCTTTATCCTCTATGGAGCCATTTAGAATAAAATGGTCAACAAACTCAATCGCTTCATTTTTGGTAAAGGCATTCAGTGTCAACATCTGTCCAAACATATTAAAAAAAGGCGAGGGTTTGTCGGCATTTTTAGCTAATTTTTCAATTGGTTCTATAGAGGTTACCAAAAAACATAAGTTAGCAATATGCCCGGCGAAATAGCGCATATTATGCCAAAATGCTTTATCAAGCTTTGGTGCTCTCAAACCCGCTCCAATTTCATCCATCATAATAATCGTCGGTATTTTTAATTGCGTTTTGAGGAGATTGGAAAAGCAGATTAAGTCACAAGAATCAGGGCTAGTCAATTTAAGTTGTTGCACAACCTCACGCACCAAGATATTGGGTTCACACATACCCGGATCATAAAAATTGATAATCGCAAATTGAAACTGTTTAGCTCGCCTATTTGACCAAACGGTTGTTTGATTAGATTGAAATAACTGTTTAGTTTCAATCATATTCTCGAAATAATGCAGAAGTGAGGTTTTACCACTACCCCTTTGTCCAATCACAGCAACGTTTTCTAAACCACCCGGTTTAGTCCATGCCCCTTTAATCCTTTCTAACACTTCTTTTCGGCCAAAAAATTGATTTGCCAACTTAATGGGCTGACAAATGGCAGGAATAGAAGGCGTCTCAGGCTGACAATGGGCCGCCGTGAGTAATTCCCATACCTGTTTTGGCGTTAATTTGAGTATTGTTGCGGCCTCTCGTAGTTTGTCACAGCTCGGATATTGAATTGCCGCTTGGTTTTTATTCTTATGTCGCCAGCGGAAAATCGTCTGTCTGGCTACGCCAATTTTCCAAGCCATCCAACTATCGCTCCGGCAGTTTTCTGTCATGTAGTTATCAAACAATTCTGAAAAACGAGGCGTATCCATCATCAAATCCTTATTGTAAAAAGCCTTATTCAGTTTATAGTCGTCGCTTAAGTTAATCAATAGTGTCATTTTAAAAAATTTAAACTATAATATTTCGCTCGTTATTTATATCTTCAACAGATTTATCCCTGAATAAGTGAACTCATTGATAATTGTGAATAAGAAATTGATATTAATGAGTTACATTAATTGAGGAGCAAGTCTTAATAACACACTGGAGAATTATGTATTCCTTTTCTAAATTCATCATCATACTCCTAGCCGCCCTCTTTTCTCAAGCGGCTATGGCTGAAAAATTTGAGGTGATATCGAGTAACACCTTAAAGTACCGGCCAGGCTTTATGCTTACTGAAAACCACAAAGTGAGACTGAGTGCTGGCGAACAATTTATCTTGAAAGCGCCTAATAGCATACACCCATTTCGTATTGAGGGCCCTTACATGGAATCCAAGGCGGGAACAAATTGTAAAAGGGATACCTTAATAGGTATCTTGACTTGTATTGTTGCCAATTCTAAGCCAAAATGCGATCCAAATACGGTAAAAGGGGTATTGAAATGTATCATTAAGCCTATTATCCCTAACACGGAGAGTGAGCGTTCCCCAGATAGCCTCATGAATGATTTGTGGAGCATTATCAAGCCACGTCTTTTCAATGAGATACTGCCGCCTTCTTCTAGTTCAGAAAAACAGAGTAAGACGGACAAAATTACGGTACCAAACGATCCTTGGTTACTCGTCGCGCCCTCAGATCAAGATTTTTGCTATCGGCCTGACAAACCGCTCACAATCTGGCGGCCCGATATTCTCATGGGTCAATTAATCTTATTAACCGGGCCTTCCGATGATCAAGCGAGTAGCAAAGCGCCCACCGGCTTGGAAGATCTGTTAGTCATTACCTTGCACGCCATGCCAGACGATAACACATTGCCCTCCAATACTTACAAGGCTGTTTGGATGGCCGAAAAAGGGTGTTATCGGCAAGCGCAATTATTATTATCGCTTGATATGTAGATATGTCGGGTGGGTAACCTGTTATTCTTGCCACCTAAGTTATCAGTTATAATTGATAAAATTGATTGACACTCATTAATCAGTGTTTTAGGCAAAAGGGATAAGGGATTGTTTCCATTGTAGAGACGCGATGCCTCGCGTCTCATGCTCTGGTTCGCCTCGAAACAGAGACGCGAAGCATCGCGTCTCTACAAAAACGGATAGGTGGTAAGGGCTTTAGCCATAAGCAATTTGTGTATAACGATGAGAGGTTTCACCTTTTCAGGCCTGAAACCCCCCCCTTCTGGGTTGGCAATAAGTACAGAGATTTTCAGCTTTACCGTGTACCGAATATCAGTTATAAATTATCCAAAGCTTTATATGATCAAGCCCCCCAACCGCTGTTAAATAAAACCTTTACTCTTCCTCGATTACAAACTCATCTCAAGCCGCGCTAAGATTATAACGTTTCCCGATTGAATAAACTACAATTATTAAAGCGCACAACCCTGAAAATGTGAAACTTCGTTCCGAGCGTAGCGAGATCATAGCCCCAGGTAGAACCTATTATCTTTAGCCACAAGTAGATTATAAATGGAATATTTATTGACGTTCAAAATTTATTTTGCTTCACTGTGATTTTCGCTCCAAATTTATTTTGCGACGGCCATTCATTCACAAACTAAAGTTATTTTAAACCCCTTCAGAGTTGATACTTTTTATTACATTTTTGCCCAACCTTAATGATTGATTCAATAGATATCAGTGTCGTTTATTCAATCGGGAAACGCTATAATCAGTGTCGTTTATTTTAGGAGAAACTCCCACTATGTTAACTCTACCTAACTATCAAATAGGTAGTCAGATTTACGAAAGCGTTAATTCGCTC
>JAYQWI020001312.1:0-2769 GCA_035871815.2 Candidatus Parabeggiatoa communis | reverse complement strand
TTCAATAAGCTGCTTTGGTTTGAATCGCTTGGTTCTTGGTATAAGCGCAGCAGCGTTTCCAGTTCAGTGAGCAACGTTTCAAGTGATTGCATAATCTCTTCATCTGAGTGCCACCAAGTCGTGGTGTCCGTTTTGATCTGTTGCTGGATGTGTTGGAGGTAGTACCCAGCCATTTTAATATTGTTTTGCAGACAAAGACTCCTTTCGAGCAATTTTGCCTTGAGCATGGTGCTATCGTCTGCTTTTTCATCTGCACTTGGCAGAATACAGCGGCTTAAGACGACGCCTAACATTTCACTTATCAGGCTTTCCCAAAGGCGTTCGCTATCCAATTGCCCGGCTTGAAATCCAGCGTGCTTGTCTGCTGGTTGCCGATCATGCCGTAAAGGCACATTGACGGCATAGATGCCAGCGGGGTAAGTTTGTTGTAATAATGCGCTACCTAACATATCAGAACGACGACTGCTGATCTGATCGATTGTGACGCTTGGATAGGTATGGGCCACAAAGACATCGATATCAAAAAACGCGGCGTTACCGCCGCGCAGTACGGATGAATAGGGGAGGAAATCAGGACGCAATAAGAGGGGACGTGTGACCGATTTACCGCTGGTAATCCCTAGGGCGGCTTGCAAATAGGCGAGAAATTGATCACGTACCGATTCACCCGATTCGGGCCGCTTTAGCCAGCGGAAGGGGGTAAAAAGATGCGTTTTGCCAGATTCACTGTGATCGTAATAATAATCGGGTAGGGCAAAAATCGCTTGTTGAGGGGGTGAGGGATAGATGGCTTGTGGAGCCAAAGCGGCAAACCATTCCAAATTGCCCAAGAGATCAAATAATTGGGTACGGAGTACGGCATCAGGGCGGATCGGTGGGTCGCCGGTTACGCCACCAATCGCTAGAGAAATTTCGGGGTGTTCTTGCCATAATGTGCTTAAAGCTTGGATTTGATCAACATCATCGCTTTCTTGAACTTGTCCTGCCTTGTCTACACTGAGATGAGTCAGACGTAAATCGTCATCCAACATCCAAATAATATCATATTGCTGCCCTTGCGCTATTTGATGCGTTACCCAACGAGTTTGGGTACGGCGACTGTCTGCGATGCTTCTCCCATAGCAACCCTCGTCTAAGTAATTGATTTTTAAACCTTGTTTACGTAAATCCTGTAATCTTGCTATATTAGCCTGTCGGTTTGCTTCGGCTACACTATTTTCTACCACTAATAATACCAATGCTTGTCCTTGAGGGCGTTTGAGCAAGCTTTCTCCCAGCGTTCGCAGACAGTGTGGCCGATCGGTGGTGGAAAGGGTTATTAATAAGCGGGGAAATGCGGGATTAGGAGTCGCTGTTGCCCAAGGTTTCACTTGGTGAGCCTGATATACGGCTAAAGCTTGGTCAATCGGTGCTTGCGTCAAGCCAAATTGCGTTTGCAATAAGCGTTTAGCGGCCGCCACACTGCGTATGGGTCGTTCTACTTTGCCTATTATAGAATATCGTTCATAAAAACCATATCTGAGACAGAATAGTCCGTGAGGAAAAATGCGTACTGCCCGTAAGTTTTGTAAAAAGGGGCCGTAGCCGATTTGAGTATGGTGATGGCGTAAGGCATCCGTAAAATCATCAAAATGACGGGGAGTACAATCAGCCCAATAAACGGTTTTCCAACGGCCTTGTTGTGCCTCACCCAGCCAGCGTTGTAAACATAATTTTTTACCTTCTGGTTTGGTGCGAAAACGCCAACCCATCCAAGCTTGTTCGTCTTCCCTGTCTAAGGGAAAAGGCCTACAATAAGGATGACCATTACCAACATCGCAAAGATAAGTTTGGTTGGCTAGATCGACTCGTATGACTAAATGATCATCGGGCGCATTGATGTTGGCAGCAATCAGATATGCACGAAAACCTAACCCACGTAGCAAGCTCAAAAAACCAACACTCTGCACATGACAAGGCCCGCCTTGATTGGCTAAGATACTGTTTAGCGAATCCTTAGCCGTCAAGGGTGCTGCGTAGCCGGCATAACCGGCCAGCAGATAAAGATTATGGAATACAGAATGACATAAATAGGCCCATTGCAGTTGAGTCAAATAAGTCAAATCAGGCGGTGAGGTGGGGAGAGAGAGTCGTTCAAGCAAGTGTTGTAATTGCTGTTGATTTAAGACGGGAATGCCATCTTCTGTTTCATCACGATTTTTATGCATAATAGATTATATTATTGAAACGGATTAGAACAAAGACGACTTATGAAAGGATACCCCCCGACTTAGCATCGTCATATAATAGCGAACTATTGAATTTTAGCTCAAGTCAGGTGGTGGTGACTAGCCTTTTCGATTTTTTCAAAATGCAAAAACGCAAATTATAACGGTGGGCAGTATATTATTGTCAATATTTTGTCGGTTAGCAATGAGGCAAAAATATAACTGATTGTTATTTATGACTAAAATGTTTAGACTCTCTTTTTCATTACTAACTCGCAAAAAAAAATGACCAAAGCGTCAGTTTTCAATTATCCTTTATCAATTATCAGTTATCATCTGAGGCGTTTTGTTTTGAAGAGATAGAACGCTGATTGTCATGATCTGACTGATTAACGCTGATCACTGTTAATCATGATAATCACTCAAATCAGCGTTCTATTCAGTATGAATTGATAACTGATAACTTATGATGACTGATAAAAACTCGTTTCTATTTTATAAACTCTCTATACTTTTTAGTCAGTCTACGTGGAACGCATTTTAAAAGGGTTAATTAAATATA
>JAYQWI020001311.1:0-2247 GCA_035871815.2 Candidatus Parabeggiatoa communis | reverse complement strand
TAAAGTCGTTAGAGGCGTTTCTAACAGATTTGCCCAAGGTGTGACTTTAGGATGTTCAAATGTTTTACCTTGAACAACAACGTGATCAAACAGATGAATCAAACCACTTTTTTCAATTTCACGCGCTTTTTGTCGATCTGTCAATAAGATACGAATACCACAATCTTCTATAACATGTTGGAATTGAAACAGTTTCCATTGATGATTTATATTCACAAAGATTGCACCAATACGGGCACTTGCAAAGGTAGCTATGACTTCTTCAAAACTTCTGGGAAAACAAATACCAATACGATCCCCCCGTCGCACACCGTGTTTATGTAACCATGCAGCCATTTTATTAACTTGTTTTGCTAATTCGCCATAATTGAGCTGCGTATCACCTAAAATCAGGGCGGGATGATCAGCACGATTGGGTAGATTTTTTTCTAATAAATCATAAATGGTGAAAGAGAACATGGGCTATTAGTCCTGATTGAAATGTGTGATTTTTAAACATCTGTTTTCGGCTCACAATCATCTAAAATAATTTTTGTATTCCAAACATGGGGTTAAAGGAGTCCAAAATTTATTTTGGATCGAAACACGCTTTAATCGCCGGTTGCTTTATACTTAGCATCGTCATAAACTGCGCTTTTTTGAAATATTGTCTGAATTTAACAGTTCAAGTCTCCTAAAGGAGACTAAGTCTATCTATAGCATTTTATCCCCTTCATAAGGAATATCTAATCTTTACCCACAAATAGGTTATGCTGAAATATTGAGACTTTCTGAGCCTATCTCCCTTAATTTGAGGCTAAGCTTTACCCATGACTCATTATGATACAAACAAACTAAAATTTGTACGGAAAACAAACTCAAGTTTGTACGAAAAAAAAACTCAAGTTGATTTCGCATAGCTTCGAGCCGAAGTGGGTACGAAATTGACAATCTACTTGGGGGTAAAGATAAGTCATAAGGGATATCGGGCATTTTTCGTCTAAAACGCAAATTGTAATGGTGGACAGTATAAACCTTATAGAGTCAATACAATTTTTCCAAAATTTTGATTGGCTTCCATCTGTTCATGCGCTTGTTTCACTTCCTCAAAAGGATAGACGGAATCAATAACGGGGGTAATAGCACCTTCTTCTAATATGGATAACCAACGTTGCATAAATCGGCTAGTAATATCACGTTTCTCAGATATTGACCGAGAACGCATGATAAATCCCTTGATTTGTAAGCGTTTCAACAAGACTAGATCAAGATTGATATCACAACGTTTTCCTCCCATCAAAGCGACAATAATCAAGCGACCACTAGCCTTTAATAGCCTAAGATTACGATCTAAGTAATTGGCCCCTAAAAAATCTTCAATCACATCAACCCCTTTGTTTTTAGTTAACCGCTTTATCTCTCTTAAAAAGTCTTGGGTTTTGTAGTTAATACCGGCCGTTGCACCTAATGCCATAGCTTTATTGATTTTCTCTGTTGAACCTGCAGTCACATAAACGGTTGCTCCAATATGTTGAGCCATTTGTATTGCGGCTGTACCAACACCACTGCCAGCGGCATGAATTAGGATACTCTCTTCTGCTTTAAGTTGCCCTAATTCAAAAACGGTTTCATTAGCCGTAAAAAAAGCTTCGGGTGTCGCAGCGGCTTGGGTAAAATCCCACCCTTGTGGAAGAGGCATGGCCATTTTTTGGTCAATGACAGCATATTCTGCATAACCGCCACCACCGACTAAACCAAATACCCGTTGTCCCACACTAAAGCCATTTACATTACTCCCAAAATCGACGACTTCGCCAGCCAATTCTAAACCCAGAATGTCAGACTCTCCAGAGGGGGGAGGATAGAGTCCTTGGCGTTGCAAAATATCAGCGCGATTAAGAGCAGTTGCTTTTACTCGTACCAGTAGCTGATCAGCACTGGGTACTGGAGATGGCACTTCACTCAAAGTCAATACGTCCGGCGTACCAAAATCATTTAGAATAACTGCTTTCATCATTTAATCTCCAGTATTGATAATATCCTGCCGCTAAATGGGAAGCCAGAATCAAAAAAGTCGTTATCGAAGTAAAAGCAGCCAGTTCATCACGGGATTGTGGTTTAAAGGTGCTTGCAATTTTTTACAATTTTTGTGTGAATAGACCCCTTCGACGGTCCCTGAGCTAGTCGCTACTCGATGCACATAAGTTTTTAAGTATTTTATTTTTAAATGATTTTCATTTTTAGAATCAGTATAGTAACTTTTTAAAA
>JAYQWI020001310.1:0-4637 GCA_035871815.2 Candidatus Parabeggiatoa communis | reverse complement strand
TGCCTGCACTAAATAAGTCTGCTTCATCAATTAAAAATAAATTTGGAACGAAAATTCGCCGCGGCAAAATAAATTGGGTTTGAAAATTGAGCCAAAGCAAAATAAATTTGCAACGACAATCAAATTTGTACTTAGCGTAGCTTCCCTTCGGTTCGATTGGGTTAAATACAATTTTTGATATCTATTTATTTTGGAACCCCAGGTTCCGCCCTCATCGTTATACACAAGTCAAAATGCAATTAAAATGCAATTAAAATGTAGGGTGGGTAGGCGCTTCGAGGATACGAAGTCAGCGAAGCTAAACCCACCATTTCGGCTACCCACAATAAAAAATTACATTTAAAATCAACTATTTAAATACTTATGTCTAACGATGAAAGGTTCCACCTGGGGCTATGATCTCGCTACGCTCGTTACTGCGTCTCACATTCAACCCCTTCAGGGCCTTAGCGTTTTAAGTTTTTATGATTGATTCGCCTTTATAAATCCGTTAAAATTAGATCAATTTGTTTTTTCACTTAATTCGTTGTCACGTAATTCGTTGTACTCAGTTAAAAAATTAGAGTGTGAAGTATGGAAGATTACACTGGTGCCTATCAAGCGAGGAAAAATGACGTTTTTGGATTATTAACTTTGCCAAGCGATCATAAAATAGCCATTTTTCATTTAGGCGGTATTGCTATTGAATGTAAACTCAAAGCATTTTTACGGACTTATCATCGGATTAATGATTGGAATGAAAAAAGTCGTCGAACTAAAGACTCAATGTATAATCAAGAAATCAATAATCCAAATCATAGTTTATTAACGGCCATTAAACACATGCCTGATCTCTATCAAAAGGCAAAATTAAACCGACAATTCATGGAACATTTAAGTCATATTATTTACCCATTGGGTGCCAGTTCTATTACTTATATTGATATTCGCTATTATTCAGAACCCGATTCGTTAGAAGAGGACTGGAAAATGAGCTTTGATTATGTCAATGGATGGTTAGAAAAAAATAGGGAGGCTATTTTATGAACCCAGCCCCAACAAAACTTCGGAAATGGTTGACTCAAAAGTTTCCTGATCAATTTGAGTTAGATGTTGGTGCAGAAAATTTTGTGCTATTGACGATTGTCTCAGAACAATTTCAAAATCAAACTCGAAATCAACGTTTACAACAGGTTGAACCCTTCATTCAAAAACTGGCTTTAATCCCTGGCATTATTGAGCTTTATACCCCAAGCGAAGCCAAGAATGAAAATATCAACCTCAGTAACGCAACAGAGCATTTTATGCCGGCATCATGGGAAGATGCTATTGACATGCTCTCTTCTGGTAAAACCATTACGACCAAAGAACGTCAACATCCGATAAAACGAGTTGTCTTTTATTCTTATAAAGGAGGGGTTGGGCGCACGACAGCATTGATACAAACCGCTTTTCAATTGACTCGCGCCAATAAGCGCGTTGCCTTGGTTGACATGGATGTTGAAGCCCCTGGGCTACAAGCTTTATTACCGCCAACAGATACGCCATTGGAAGAGGGCTTGATTGATTATTTATGGGAACGTCAAACCGTTTTTTTTGATAAAGCGCATCCGCCTAAAATTCATTTAAGTCACAATGATCAAGGGCAACGTCGTGGTATTGTTTATACGATCACCGATCCATCCACTCACCGGCCCTTATTTGTGGTGCCGGCAGGAAAAATAGGACAACGTTATATTCAACGTTTATCCGTTTTGAACACGGCACAATTGTTTGCTTCCTCAGAAGAGCCTTGGTATCAATTTGAACAAGCACTGTGGGAACAAATTCAACCCGATATTATGCTGATTGATGCCAGAACCGGACTGAATGAATGGGGAGGATTATCATTATTACGCTTAGCCGATGAAGCTTTTATAATACTTTATCCTAGCAAACAAAATACGGAAGGGGTTGGCTTGATTCGAGAGATATTGAAAAAATTGGGCGGCACGCGCCCAAAATTAGTTTTATCTCCGATTCCAGAAGGTATTATCGGTACTTCGTTGGTTGAAAAATTTGAACCTGACTTGATGTTGGATCAAGACGACGAACTCATTAAAATTCCTTATCATCCGAATATTGCGGGTAGTCATAAATTTCCGGTAGAAACCGCATTAGCTTACTATGCGCCTCTGGCCAATGCTTTGCTTGAAAGTAGCGGTATTGAAGAAACCGCAGCCGTATTAGCACAAATTGATCGCTTAGAATTGATTAAATCTTTGTCTTTTCCCGAACGTGATGCGGCGAGCATTTTAGAGCATGATTTTGATGCCATTTTCCAAAAAACAGCCGATTTTGAACGGTGTTTAGATGATGCCGTGTGGGTCATTAGAGGACGTAAAGGCACTGGGAAATCAACCTTATATACCTTATTTACCCAGCATAGAGAAAATGCAGAAAAGCGTTCCAAAGGCCGTTTAAAGTCCATTGAAATTTTATCGGGCCATGGCAACAGTGACGAATTTAGACCGACAAGTGATGCTTTTGCCAGTCTTCAAACAAAATTAACAAAAAACGAAACAGACTGGTTGTCATTATGGCGAGCTTATATGATTGTTCGTCTTTATTGCTCATTTCCAGAATTTGAAGAGGTTTTAAAAAAAGCGAAATTAAAATCACTGTCATCCCGTTTGCAATATAACTTCAACCGTGAAAAAAATGAACGCTGGAGTTCAAAGCATACGACTAAGTTATCAGAATTAGCCACTGATGCCACACTGAACGGCTATTGTCGCGATGCCATAATTCATCTCAATGGCTGGTTAAAAGAGAGAAATCAAAAAATCTGGTTACTCTATGATGATTTAGATCAAGATATTCAAGAAAACAGTTCTTGGCAACAAGAAGCTTTAGGCGGGTTAATGCGTTTAGCCTACGACACCAACAATCAAAATCTTTACCATATCCGTTTTAAAATTCTGTTACGTGAAGATATTTGGAGCAACTTAGTTTTTACGAATAAAAGTCATTTTGGTGATGAACGTACTTTACTTTTACAATGGGGAAAAGAAGATTTCTTCCGCCTGGCTTATCGTTTAGCGGTTGGTGGCTCAGATAAATTTAAAACCTTTGCTAATCGCATTTTGCCCTTAGCTGAAAATGAGCTTGATGAATCAGATGAAGAAACGCTACGCAAAGCCTTGTCTCCGCTTTGGGGTTTACGGCAAAAAGGTAGAACGGCTTATGTTGCTCAATGGGTTTATACACGTTTGACTGATGCCAGTGGTAATACTTATCCACGTTCATTGACTATCTTATTAAAAAAGGCGCAGGAAGTTGAAATGCAACAAAAGCGAGGAACTGCTCCAACAGATCATCTGTTGCGTTGGCGTTCTTTAACTGACGGCTTAAAAGCGGCCTCTATCGCCCGCTGTAATGATATTAGGAATGAATATCCCAACTTAAATCCGTTTTTTCAAGAAATCAGACAGTTAAGTTCATTATTTAAGAAAGAAAATTTAGAACCCCTTTGGGGGGAAACTGCAAAAGATGAATTTCAAACATTTGATTCTTTCGTCAAACGGTTAGAAAGCATAGGCGTAGTAAGCATCAAAAAGGATAATACCCGAAAATACGATTATGCTATTGCCAATTTATATATTGATGGCTTTGGCATTACTCGACAATCGGGTCAACGACTTATGTAGTGGCTTCGGTTCGATTTTGCCACGGAAATACACGGAAAATTATTTTACTCTGACCCCAATTTATTATTACTCCCATCAGGAGGGGTTAGGGGAAGGGCCTTTTAAGGACATTTGTATGAATAGTGAAATTGAATTAAAACAACTTAAAAAAGAGATAAAAGAATTAAAAAAACAAGTTGCTCTTTTAAAGGGAGAAGATGAAAATCAAATCCCCACTTATCAATATAGTAAAATCAGAGATACTGAGTTAAAAAAGTTATTTGAGATTAAGCAGAAGTTAGATGATCATGTTTTTGATGAATGGTTTTTAAATCAAACTGTAATAGATAACGAAGTAGAAGTGTTTTTAACCGATTTAATCGCCGAGAATAAATCTTTAGTTGAACGCTATTATGAAGAAGATTTGAAAATCTATTTGATAAGTCCATTGCTTAACAAAATCAAATTTCTTAATAGAGATAAGGAAATACGCGGCTTTTATGAACTACCCATGCGCTATGCAACCGATCAATTTATCTTAAATGGTACCGTCGATTTTGTCGTCAGCGAAGGGTTAGTCGAGAGCAAAAAACCGTATTTTTTTATTCAAGAGTTTAAAAGACATGAAGATTATGGCAATCCAAGACCACAACTGTTAGCCGAACTGATTACGGCGGTTGAATTAAACGATTGGAAATTCATCAAAGGGGCTTATGTTACCGGTGGAAATTGGTATTTTGTTATCTTGGAGAAATTGGAACTTCATAAATACCAATATTTTATCTCGCAAAACTTCGATTCAACCAAAATAGAAGATTTAAAAGCTATCTACAAAAACCTGTTATTTGTTAAAAACGAGATATTAGCAATGGTAGAGACATAGCTTGTGGCGCGACCAATTCGTTATCGAAAAACCTCGATGGGAGTGTGATCTTCATTTGATGTCGTACTATCTTATAAGACGGCAAAAATTCTTTGGTATAGACAATT
>JAYQWI020001309.1:0-8207 GCA_035871815.2 Candidatus Parabeggiatoa communis | reverse complement strand
TTTATAGAAAATAGAAGGCTGTGCCACTTTTTATTTTTTAACACAGGCTTCTCAGAGGGCCACAGAGTTGCACAGAGGTTTGACTTGATGACTCTGTGGTACTCCGTGTATTTTATGTTGCGTTAAAAACGCAAAAAGGATCAAACAGCCAATACTGATATATAATAATATCAATGATTTAACATAGCACCTCTCTTTTACAAAGTAAATCACCTTAAACGGGTGCCATTAAAAGTGCAGGGGAGAACATCCAAAATAAATTTGGGATGACTTTTTATTTATGACTTGATTTTTACCCCCCACTTTTAATCACACACACTTTAAACTTGATGTTAAAAAATTATGTGACAATTGGTATAATCACAAACTGTTAGTCCGCTCAATAAAAAGTGAAACGCCTTTGATGTCAGAGGATGAACTGGCGGGTTATCGTTATGCAAAATATCATCACCAATATATACCCGCTGGTTTGTGAAGGCACCGCCGCTTCCGTGGAATGACATCCGCGCATAATGAGAATTGGCACACAAATCTTGCCGACTAAAGCCGTTTGGCATGACGCGCAGCCCTTGCTAAGTACTGAAGCATAAATTTTCAGGTATTTTAATAGAAGCAATGTTTATTTGTAATTAGAGACGCGAAGCATCGCGTCTCTACAATTCGCGGTTTCGTAGAGACGCGAGGCATCGCGTCTCTTTGCGGTAAAATACCTGTTTATTTGTGGTTCAGTACTTATTTCGTGATACCCATGTCAGATTGCCTTCTCCCACGCATCGAATCCAACATAACATCATACACACGTATATGATGGATTCAAATTATAGTATGGCGACAATCAACTTAATGCAGCTTTACGAATTTGCTATGCTAAGACAGTCTTTAGAAGAGCAAGTGGATTGGCAAAAAGTAGCAACTCGTTTTAAACCGCAAACCAAGCTATTTCATAGCTACATGGCGATGGCACATTATCTTTTGGCTCAGCCTTTGCCTGATAATATACCGCTTTTACCATCAGCGGCACGACATTATCAGCGTTTTCAGTATCGTCTGCGTCATCCCTGGTTTTCTAAATTACTGAATTTTAAAGGATATTTAACAAATATCTTGAGTTACCTGTTGACTTCACCCAAGGTACTCTTTAAATTATTGCAGCCGTCATGGTATGCCGAACAATTTAAATTACTCAAAAAACTGTGAACGTTAACGGGTTCAACTTACTTTTTATTTACTTTAGGAATATCAAAAAAATAAATTATCCCGCAGGGCTACTCTATGCACACAAATAATTTGTAACAAACTGTCGCTCACGCAGAGCCGCAGAGCCGCAGAGAATGAGAGAAATTAAACAAACCGGCTTGAATTGCCTTTTGGGATTTATTTTTTTGGAACTTCCTTAGTCACCACCACCTGACTTGAGCTTTTAGACAACTTATGCGCGCTGTTGGCTGCTTGACTGCTTGACTGGTTGGTCTTTCTATTTCCGCTTTCCAGCACTAGTTATAACGGAGGAAAGGGGAGGGCGAACACGCAGCTAACCTTTGTTATCGCCCTTTCTTATTATAGAGGTCTATCTCAGGGATTTAAATATTAGACTTCTCCCTTAATAAGCTAAGTTATTGATGAAAGTGTACCGTCTTTCAACAAGTTACATTATTTAGGGGCAAGTCTATTGTTATTCAAAACCAGAAAAGGCCCTATTCATGCCTTTATTTCAACAATACGTTTTAAAAAACCCTCTGGCTCTGCATCAATTTTTCCCGTGTCATTGAAATTATCAACAATAAAATCATTGCCTCCTGGTACCCATTCTGAGAGAAAAACGTGTTTATGGGGAGACATTTCCACTGAGTAATCATCAAGGATATTTAACTCAACCTCGTATTGCTCCGTGGGCGAGTTATTGGAGAGATTCGCAATCACTTGAGCAATACCCTCCTCACGAAAAGCATGACCAATACGCACATCTACCCCCGCATCCACTGTTACCGTAATGGTTTGCGGCTTACCATCACCCGGTAGAATATGAATCTTTTTAAGTTTAAGCCCCATCGGCGTTTCAAACACCGTACCAATATAGCGATTAAATATCGGCTCGTCTTCTAAAGTCGCAAAGCGAACGTGATCGCCAAAACGGAAGCGCTGAGCGCCACACACTACCGCTAACTTATCCATATTCTTGAAACCCAACACCCTGAGAGAATCCGGTAAAATTTCCTCAAGTGTCCGAATACGATGCAAGGGCAATTGAGTATATTCAACTAACATGCCTTTGATAAAGGGTAGTCTGGTAGAACGCCCACTTAAGACGACAACATCTGGCGTACGATTTTTGGCTGCTAAGGTTTCGCAGAGTTCTTCTAAATAGAGAAAAATATCCATCAACCCTGGCTCACCGTTGGTTTCCAAAGATTGCCGATCGGCTTCTATCCAGTCTTGTAGCGTGCTTCGTTTAATGGTTAAGCGCGGTTCTTGTTCTACTTTCGCCTCATCCACCCCAAGTGGTTGAAAATAAAAAATTAAATCCCGTTCCTCTTTGGGGGTCAATACCCATTGCGCCTTTTCAGAAAACGTTATCTTAACCTCTTCTGCTAATGCTGATATTTTGGAAATCGCTTTCCGTTTATAAGAGAGCGTAAAAGCAGAGTGATAAGATTCTTTCTGGAAATCTAAAGATTCTTTGATAGCATACTTTTCACAAATGTATTGATAAATGGCCGTGGCAATAATATGAGAAACCCGATCACCTGCCCGATTGAAACGCATCGACTCAATCATTTGGAAGGTGACATCTACCGATTTATCATCCTCTCTGACTGTCCAATGAATGTCCACACAGGCGATGTCAGTGGAACCACCACCGATGTCTACTACCAACATCCGTAGTTCTGGTGTGCCTTGCATATTACCCAAAGAACTGGCCATTAAGGCTAAATTAGGGGTACCAAAATGGAATAACGTTTCCCAAAGCACATAAGCCGTGACTGCGACTGGCTCACTACAAGTCAATTCGACTTCAAATCGCTTTTTGATAGCTTTTTCTTGGACGAGGATGTGACTGGCCGCTTTTTCTACCATCAATTTGAAGAGTTCTCGATCAGCTTTGCGCCAAGTCAAAGGATAAGTGAGCATAAGACGCGCTATTTGAGGATAAAATTCGGGCGCATCTGACGTACCTTGTGGATTGGTGAGTGATGAAAGCACTTGTTGAAAGATATGATCAAGGGTATGTTGGACAAAATCAAGCATCGGATGAAGCCCATCGCGTTGCCCTAGAAATCCTCTAAACTTGGTACTCGGTTCAGCCGCTTTCAGTCGTTCTGGCCAATACCGAACATATTTTTTAGGGGCATAAAGATAAGTGGCCATTGGCGCATCATTGATCAATTCTTTAGCCCGATCTCCCATGACGATCCAAGGCGCATCGCTTTCATTACGATCCACGCGCAAGACTATCATATTAGAACGCAAGATATTGCGTTGATTTTCAGCCCTTTCCTTATAACGAGGATCAAAAGGATTGGTTGCTTGTACCATACGAGCTTGCAAAGGCCCAGTACCACTTTTGGAAAAGATAAAAGTACTGCCACTATTGCCAAAGTCCATAATTAAGCTGCCAATTTCATTACGGGCCTTCTGGTGTTCTTCCACATAAATATTAGCCAAGTGGTGACGCTTGTGAAATATGAAAGAACCGCTTTCCAAAAGCACTGGCACCTTATTGTTGATTTGGGCACCCGCGCCATTTTGAGTATCAACAACCAAATCAAGGTGAATCTCCTCACCGGCACGCGTTAAACGGAAAAATAAAAATTCATTTAGATCACAGGCTATCCAGTCAGTTCGCTCATTTTCTGCCAAACCTTGATCGCAAGCAATATGATTCTTAATCAACTGCATCACTTCATGTTCTGCTTGCTGTTTCGCTATTTGCTCTGCCAACTTGCTAAGCGTTTTCCAATGATTATCGACAGACCTCAAATTGACAAAAAAACCACGACAAATTTGAATACCGGTATTAGGAAGAACGATCAGTTGAGGCACATTAGGGTTAAGCAACTCAGTTGATTTCATCAGGTTTTGACTCCGTATTTTTGACAAGTGGCCGTGCCAACTTCCTGTGCTTGCTTTAATCGTTTGATAATTTTAACGATTTGTTGTTTATCTTTAGGGGTCTGCTCAAAGCGGTTTTGTTCTGTGCTAATCTGATCTGCCATTAATAATTGATAGAGGATTTCCCGAGCATGAAGTGTCAAACAGTGTGCTAATAAATCTCGGCTGTTAGCAAAACCTCGGTTAGGAGGTTGCAATTGAGCCAAGGTATAGCCCCAATGTTCAGCCCAGAGTTGTTCTTGAGCATCAAAGTATTGTTCAAATTGCGCTAACACTTCCCCAGACAGCTGACTGTGAGTCATAATGGTTTCTTTGACGAAAACGCAGAGATGATGAAAATCTTTCGTAACCCAATCCTTGTGGACTTTACGTTCCTTACTGTGCTTATTAACAATCTCTTGGATACCGCTATCCAGAAATTGACGGGCAAAGGTTTCAATACTACTTAACTCTTCTGGCTCAGAAAGACAACTCAGTACGGCCTCTCGTACTGCTTCTTGCAGAGTACCCTGATTCATCGTGCCGTCTTGATCGTAGTGTTGGCTCAACAGTTCAGAAAACGTTTTGACTGCTGCCAGTAGTCCAGTCCGTACTAAATATTTACGCAAAAGCAGAGCAGGCCCCTTTTCTCGCACCAAATTGAGAATTTGCCGTACCAAAAAACCTTGTCCCCGATCTTCAGGATTAGCAAGGGCTACCATATTTTCTTTGAAAGTCTCTAGCAAATTGAGTTCAGAGAGCGTTTTATAACCCACGTTACCCGGTTCCACCCATTTTTCCATAATCGGCTTGTATTTTTTGTAAGCCTCTTCATAAGGCCCCGTCGTACTGTTTTCCACATAAGATTTCGCATCCAGAAAACAAATTTTAGCCGGTTGCACTCGTCCGCGTGGACTCATCTTTTGAAAAATATTATCTTCTAAAGTGCTCGCAAAGTGATCGCCTTCATGCTGAGCCGTCTCAGCTTGTTCGTACTTTTTCTTGATATCGCGATTAGTAAAATAAAGACTCATCCCGTTCACTGCCAAGATAAGACGCTCCGATAAGCTTTCCATGGCAGCGGGACCACATTCTCTTTCAATGGTTTTCCACAACACCGCAAAATCAGATTGTCGTCCACATAGGACAAGATGCACCACAATATCTAATTCATCATTCTTCCACAGTTGCAAGGCAATATGATTGCTTTTCTGTTCTAAATAATGACGTAGCACTTCATCTTTCACGCTCCCATTGACAGCCAAGCCGGGGGTATCCACAAAGATTAGAGAAGCAAGTTGATTGTTTGGCAATCCAGTCCACTTTTGGATTCTTTCATAAGAATCGCGTAAACTCACATCTTTAACAATAGCGCGAAGTTGTAAAGCATTGTAAGGGCGTTCATTATGCGTCATCAGAGGACGGGTATTGATCAGCTTTGCTTGTTCTTTCACAGTGATAGCACGAATGAAATCCCGATTCCGGCATTTTTCTGGTGGCACTTGATAGGCACTCTGAAAGGGATGCAATGCTAATTTTTTATCAAATTGTACGATATCCGTCGCTGGAAAAGTCGCTTTAGTTCCATCTACATCGACCCCCTCTTTTTTGTAACTGATCAGAATATTATCTTGTTTATTCTGTTTATCAACTTCTGGATACCTCATTAATGATTTGATCTGTTCAACATTCCAAGAATTGACAACAACCTCTTTTAATGCGGCAGAATCAGGGGGGGCATAGCTAATTCGCAATGATTGCGCTGTTGTATCCGTGATATCTGTGACTAACCAACCTCTTTCAGAGAGATTTGGAAACATTTCATCCATGAGGGTTGTTTTGCCATGCCCACTAGAACCCATGATGGCACAGGTTATCTTGCCCTCACAAGGCTTTTGTAAATGTAAAGCTTGAGTCACTTCCTTAATTTGATCAAACCCCGTTTTGACAGAAGTTGATGAGTCAAGTAAAAAGCGAAAACTCTGTACTTTTGGCAGAGTTTTAAGGGCATCAAGCAAGATAGCTCGAATACCGTTAATGTTTTTCAGAATCTTGTCTGGAATCATAGTGATTACTTGACCTCACCAAATTGACCGTTAAAGGCTTTAGCCAGTTCATTCAGTTTGCTTTCTATATTATTGATAGGTTTAGGGTTTTCGACATCAAATACACGAGGCGTTAGCGTATGAACAATGATATCAACGCCTTTAAATTGCTTTAATATGGCGTTTCTCTCTTGAAGGATTTGATCAAGACTTCCATCTTGCCCATCAGTCAGAATAATCAAAGTCGTCGGTTTCTGATGTGCAGCAACTTCTTTGGCCGCTAATTGAATGCCAGAACGTAAATGAGTTCCTCCCCCAGCTTTGAGATTATCCAAAAATTGAATCAATTGTTGCGCTGTTTCGTTGTTTATCTCTTTGATTTCACCCAAGGCAGTGGTTGCATAGGCGTGGTAAGCGATAACATTAGCATAGTGTGTAGAAAAAAATGAACTCTTCATGCTTTCTAAGGTTTTCCTAGCCTCCTCTTGAACCATTGGAAAGTGAGGTTCCATGCTAGAGCTTTTATCCATAAGAATAATAAAACTTTGAGTTTCAATAGGTACAAAAAGACTAGGGGGACTACAATCCCTCAATAAAAAGAGTAAGAGTAAAAGTAATGGTAATAACAGCCAAAGTGGCATTTTTCGACGACGCAATTGTAATTCATTAGCCCATTGTGACAGCCCCGCCATCCCCGTTTGAGGTTCAAAAGTTTTAGGAGAATCAACAACAAAACCAGACTTTTGCACAGATCGCACAATATTGCGATGGCATTCAGCCGCCGCCTGAGTTTCATGAGCAAATTTGGGATCAACGTACAAACCGAATTTAACCCGAGTGCCCAATTGACTGACAGATTGTGAATTTTTCAAAATATTATCAGACAACACGAGGTTAGAAAACGCTGCGGTTTTCCGTAATTGAGTCAGAGATTGAATAAGATTAAGCACATCTTGCTGACATTGGCGTTCGGCTTCTGGATTTTCGCCACTTGGATCAGCCGCCTGAAATCGGACACCGCTGATTTTCGTCTCAGCTTGAGCCATGAATTCCTTTTCCTTCTTCAAGGAAAAACGCCCATTTTCCCAAGTGGCGTGCCCCATTGGCAAAAATAATTCGGAAACAATATCGGGCTGCTGCATACGATTACGAAAAAGAGACTCGTCAACCCCAGGATTTTCTGTGGTTTGACTTTGGCTATTTTTCAGCCTGATCTTTTCCCATAGCTGCAAAATGTTCTTGTAATAATTTGTGAATAAAGGCATAACTCCCGCCGCGTTTTTGTAAAAAAACATGAGCCGTTGCATAGGAAACGGACTAAATTCCAAGGTAGGTCATCATTCAAATAAAGCATGAAACGCAAAAGATAATGTTTAATGACAACTTCTCCACCAAACATAAATACAAGAAACAAGATACGCGCATTCCCAAAAAAAAAGGTCATTTCGCAAAATTTTGCGACCCGCTTTTCGTTCCAAATTCATTTTGTGGCCCGCTTTTCGTTCCAAATTCATTTTGTGGCCGGCTTTTCGTTCCAAATTCATGAAAGGAGAAATGGTGGGCAAGCGGGCGGTGACATTTGGGGTTAATATTGATTCCATTGCCGCTCGCTTACCCACCCTACAAGCTTGAAAAAGCCAAAATACCTGAACAGATACACCCCAGGCTTGCTCCTACAGTTGATTTTACACGAAATAAAAATACTATATTTTTTAAGGTATTACTGAAAAATAAGCCTTGAAATCTGCAACGTGGGAGCATTGGTAAAATGCATTTTTGCGAATTGCTGACAGCTTAGGAAGTTCCAAAAAAATAATTATCCCAAAAGGCAATTCAAGCCAGTTTGTTTAATTTCTCTCATTCTCTGCGGCTCTGCGGCTCTGCGTGAGCCGACAGTTGGTTACAAATTATTTGTGTGCATAGAGTAGCCCGGCGGGATAATTTATTTTTTGGATATGCCTTAAAACGCGCTATACCGAGTGTCAAGATTCAAGACGCTACATTGGAAGGCCTTCTAAAAACCTTTTGAATAGGTAAACGAATATCCATGATCTCATCAACCACATCACTATC
>JAYQWI020001308.1:0-3497 GCA_035871815.2 Candidatus Parabeggiatoa communis | reverse complement strand
TCGAAACGCCGATTAAAGAAAAGAATAAGCATTTATTTGACACCCATCTTAGAAACGCATCGGCTTATTAAAGCCCTTTGTGTCAAACTCAAACTGATGATCAATAATAAGGATACGGCAAAAGCGGTGAGTGATCCGGCTAAAATACTGTATCCGATTTTAAATGAAATTGCGGGTGGCGAATTAGAAAGTGAGACTGAAAGTGAAATGACAGGTAGTACACTCAACCGCTGGCTGGTTTTTCCGAACAGTGGTTTGCATATCAATCAATTTTGGAAAGATCAAGTTGAACCGCTTCATTTCAAAATGAAGATGAAAACACTGATGATGGACTATTTGAACGCCTATTTATGCCAGCCCAATCATGTTCTGCCGATACTCGGTCATTATGATAATAGCCTTCCCCCTTGGTTACTGGTGCGTGGGCCTGAATTAGAACAACAACTCAACGCGCAATTTCAAACACGGTATTTTATCAGTTCTAAGTCATTGGCTTTGTTAAATATTATGTTATTATCTAAACACAATAACGACAAGGATTCTTAGAAACAAGGATCGTATCAAAGCGATGCTTCGCGTTTCTATTTTTTTCTTGTGATTTTCATAAATCACGCAAAGACGCAAAGCAGCATTAATTATAGTTAGCTTAGCGTCTTAGCGACTTGACATGAGAAAATAATTCTCTGAATAGCGTTATTGAGTTTTATGCTTGCATACAAAGAGGTCTATTATGTTAATAAGCTTTTCCTTAGGGCATTTTAAAGGGTTTAAAAAACTAGAACAGATTGATCTCAAAGCATTGACAGTCATTTGTGGTGCTAACAATTCTGGAAAGAGTTCAATTATTCAAAGTCTCTTGTTGATGAAACAATCTAGTGCGATCAATCATACTAGCCCTTTTGAACGCGATAACCAAGAGCCCTTAATACTTGATGGCGAAAATGCGCTGGCGCATTTAGGTGATTGGACAGATGTGATTTATAAACATCAAACCGATCAGAAAATGTCATTCAAATGGAAATTATCTGGGGAAATGAGCGATCTGATTCAGGGAAATGATGAGAACAGAGCTCTTGATGTAGAAATTGAGGTTGAGATTGAATGTGTCGTGAATGACATTCAAGACAATCAAAAAAGATTACGAGTCAGTCGTTTTCAATTTCGAGACGACAAGACTTCCTTTTCTTATGAATTGACAAGAGCCAAGGATGACAAATATCTTCTCAAATTAATAAACATTGCTTTGCCTGATTTGTTATCTATTTGGATATACAAAAAACAGGCAGATGAACTGTTTAAATTTAAATGGACGCATACCTTGTTTGCCCAAACGGTGATTGATGAAATTCAGTTTAGCGATATTGAGGTGACTTTTTATGGGCTATTTCCTTATCTGGTGAGTGGTGACTTTGTTAAACCCAGTTACGAGGTTTTACAAAGGGTGAAAGCGCAATTGAAACCCAAGGGCAAACCAGAATACTTAACATTTCTTGACAAAACACTTGCTGAATTAAATAAGGGAAAAGGGCCAAAATATGTGAAAAGAACAGTAGAGTTAACGAACACTGTTTACCAGCAGGCTACTCAATCTCTCAGAGCATTGTGGATGACTTTTCGGTATTTGGGGCCATTACGCGAAGCGCCACAACGATTTTATTTAATTAATGAAATCGGTAAAATGAACATCGGTGTCAAAGGTGAATATACGGCCATCGTTTTGGCTGCGGAACAAGAACAAGCCATAGCGCCTTATTATAGATGTCTTTATGATGGCAAAAAGATTAAGGAATATGAATATCGCACTTCCGATAAGATGATGGTCGCACTTAATATGTGGTTATCGTTTATGAAATTGCCTCAGTTAATGCCAACTGAGGCTATAAAACGTAGCACGAATCAAATTAAACTCGATTCTGCTGGAGTAGAAGTGTGTTTACCGGATGTCGGCTTTGGTGTGAGTCAAATTTTACCCGTGTTAGTGGAATGTTTACGAACTCAAGCGGGAGAAACCATTATTCTGGAACAACCCGAAATTCATTTACATCCTTCATTACAGTCTAAATTGGCTGATTTTCTGATTTGTATGGCAAAGGCAGGCAAAAAAATCATTGTAGAAACACATAGCGAACATTTAATAAAACGTTTATACCTGAGAGTGGCGCAAGAAGACTCTGATGAAATCAGACAACTTCTGAACACCCTTTTTGTTAGCTTTGATGAAGAACAACAAACCTCACTCACTCAAAGCATTATGATTAATGAATACGGTGAAATTGAAAATTGGCCTGTTCATTTTTTTGATGAAGATGATTCAAGGGAATTGGTAGCAGCAACGCTCAAAAAGCGTATGGAGAAAGGGATAAAAAAATGAGAAATTACCTTGATCCGGTTTATTTAGCGATTACTGAAGAAGCTTGGCATCAGAGAAAATACTCTGACATTTTCGCTTCTCTTAACTCAATTCTTGAAGACTTAGACAATATTGAGAATAAGACAGATACACGTTATCAATTAGTCAAATTCAAAATAACTGAGGCTTTATTTGCCCAAATATACAGCAATAATCCGTTTAAAAATGACCCTAAAGTTCAAGGTTTTTACACCAGGCTATTTAATGACAAAATTTTGCCGGAGTTACTTCAAAGAAGAGCAGAATGGTGTCCAAATGCCTGTGTCGTTTCTCATAAAAAGAGGCCTGATTTTAAATTTAAGAATGACTTGCTTCCTAATGACGTGTTAACCGAATGGCATAATTTGTTAGGAGATTGTCTCTCTTGCGATTCTAACGACTTACGGCTTTATTTATTGACTCCAAAATGTCATGAAACAAGCCTAGAAAGTGAATCTGAGTTGATTAAGATAACTCACCATGTCGTTCAACTTTTGGATATAACGCGCTTTTTGTCAAAAGACGTTATCACTGAAACCCGTTTAAGAGCAGCCATTGAAATACTTTATCAACAACGCATTATCAATGAGAATTGGAATTTAGAATTAGAAGCTCAAGATTATGTTTTTGATGACTTTTTTTTTAAAACGATAGAACGAGAACGGTTAGTTGATGAAGATGATACATATAAAGAAAGAGTCGTTTGTTCTATGACTCAAGTTGTTTATGATATAGATATTGACATTAGAAAACATAAGTATGGAAAAATAGCAATCAAGGGTCAAAAATACACTCAATACAGTGCCGATGTTTTCAAAATGGGGCGGGGTACAGATGACAGAAGATGCTCCAGAATTTTCTACTGTAAAGTGAAATCAGTCATTCATTTTTATGAATATGTTCCAGATTTTCATTAAACGAAAGTCACCTTATTTAGAAGGGCGAACACGTTGGTTCGCCCCTACTTTTACTTATTAAAGCGATTATCCTTGAGGTTATCGACGACGCTTGGATCGGCTAAGGTGGAGGTATCGCCTAAGTTTTCGACTTCATTGGCGGCAATTTTACGCAGAATGCGGCGCATAATTTTGCCTGAACGTGTTTTGGG
>JAYQWI020001307.1:0-1824 GCA_035871815.2 Candidatus Parabeggiatoa communis | reverse complement strand
ACAGATTATCCTAAAGACCAGAGCATTGTTGAGTTATTTGAACAGCAAGTGGTACAAAACCCTTCTAACCTTGCTGTGGTGTTTGAAGGAGAGGAGTTGAGCTATCAAGAACTGAACGAAAAGTCTAACCAGCTTGCCCATCACTTACAGCAAATTGGCGTGTTGCCTCAAAGTTTAGTGGGTTTGTGTGTCAAACGTTCTGCGGACATGGTCATTGGTCTGCTCGGTATCCTTAAAACGGGTGCGGCTTATCTACCGATTGACCCAGATTATCCCAACGCACGGATTGCGTTCATGCTCAAAGATGCTCAGGCCTCGGTGATTTTAACCCACAGCAGTTTGACTGAAAAACTGCCCTCAACCCTCAATAGGCTGTGTTTAGATACTGAGACGTTTGAACAGCCGAGCAGCCCGCTGGCCCGTCCTACCTTATCATCTGAGGCACTGGCCTATGTCTGTTACACTTCAGGTTCAACCGGCACCCCAAAAGGCGTGTGTGTACGCCATCAATCGGTGATTCGATTGGTTAAAAACACGGCTTATGTACGACTGAATCCCGCTGATCGCGTCGCACAAGCTTCTAATATCGCCTTTGATGCCGCCACTTTTGAAATCTGGGGCGCATTACTCAACGGCGCACGCTTAATTGGTGTCCCCAAGGAAATCGCCTTGTCACCGTCCGAGTTTATGCAACACCTGCAACAGACCGGCATCAATACGTTGTTTTTGACCACAGCCTTATTCAATCAAATGGCACGTTATGCCGCGGATGGCTTCGCCACCTTAAAACAGCTGCTCTTTGGCGGTGAGCTCGTCGATCCTCAATCCGTGGCAAAAGTGTTAGCCGCGGGCCCTCCACAGCGTTTGTTACATGTGTATGGGCCTACCGAAAACACCACTTTTAGTACCTGGTATCCAATTGATTGGGTAGCACAAGACGCGACGACCATCCCAATTGGCCAACCTTTGTCGAATGATCGGGTGTATATTTTGGATCGTCAACATCAACTTGTGCCTTGCAACGTGCCAGGGGAACTGTGTCTTGCGGGTGATGGCTTAGCTCAGGGCTACCTTAATCGGCCGGAACTGACGGGGAAAAAATTTGTCGAAGTCGTTTTGTTTGGCAAACGTGAGCGGATTTACAAAACGGGCGATTTGGCTCGTTGGCTGCCCGATGGTGCGATTGAATATATTAGCCGCTTGGACCATCAGGTCAAACTACGTGGTTTTAGAATTGAATTGGGAGAAATTGAAGCCGCCCTGAGTCATCATGCGCTGGTAAAAGAGGCCGTGTTGATTCTCTCTGAATCAATTCATACTCATGATAAACGCCTGATCGCTTATGTTGTGCCACAACAGGAAAGCCAGATGCCTGAATTTGAGCAGGTGGTACAACAATCAAGCGAGGCCTTCATCAAAAAATGGCAAGAATTGTATGACGATATTGTCTACAAAGAAGCCGATGACGATTTAGCTTTCAACCTCAGTGGCTGGCAAAGCAGTTACACCGGAGAGCCGATTCCTGCCCAAGAAATGCAAGTCTGGGTAGAGGGTACCGTGGAAGCGATTCGCGCTTTGAAGCCCAAAGCCGTGCTGGAAATCGGTTGTGGAACCGGGTTATTGCTGTCACGCTTGGCCCCTCATACAATCACCTATTGGGGCACGGATTTCTCTGAGGTGGTTTTGCAACAGGTTGAACAACTCAAACAACGTCAAGCTGAGTTAGCCCATCTGGTACTGAAAGCACGCACAGCGGATGATTTTAGTGGGATTGAAGCCGGTCAATTTGACACAGTGGTACTCAACTCAGTGGTTCAGTATTTC
>JAYQWI020001306.1:0-1706 GCA_035871815.2 Candidatus Parabeggiatoa communis | reverse complement strand
ATCGCAAAACTTAACCAAACGCCATATCGAAACAGATAAAAACTGATAGGAATTAGGATGATAATGAAAACCGCAACGGAAATCAACATCGCCCAAAATGAGTGCAAGCGCGTCAATAGCCAACTGGTTAGCACTATCAATACGATAGCAAATAAGAAGATTTGCCAAGCGGGCGGGGCTTCTAACACGCCATATTGTTGTAATGAGTGAATGCTGTTCGCCAACACATACATGCCTGGCATCCAGCCCAAAGGGGTACTGTGCCAATCCCGCCCTTCCAAGAAACTACCACCAATGAGCGTGATGCTATCGTGTAAAGGGGTATTATTGGTTCCCACTTGCAGTGGCATAAAGGCCGGAAAACGTTTTAACAGTAAACTACCGCCAATCGTTTTTTGGGGTTTATCACCGGGTAACATCTGCCAAGGGATAGTATACAGTATGCGCCGACTCAAACGCGAAGGTTGCAAATCAAACGAGATGTTGTTGAGTTTAAAAAGGTGCGTTTGGATATCCGAAGGTAATCCCTCTTTTTCTGAATCGTCGCTACAGTGCGGTTTAAATTGATCCAATGCTTTTTGTAAACGAGCCGCGCCTTGCGTTGATTCGGCTAATAAGGTGGTGCTTAATAATGACATAGAGGGCACCACTGCTGGTTTACCCTCAGTACAAGTCGGTGTCCATAATTGCCAGCGGCGCAAAATGCGATCCTTTTCCCGATCAAATAAAACGGCCGCCCAATGAATATGGGGCGATTCGGCCACGGTGGCTTCTAAAAAACTGGGCGCTTGTTCTAAATAATAGGGGGCCACATTGGGATCATAAGGCATGACATTGCTCGGCAAGCGTAAACCCCGCGCTAACAAAATATGAGGGCAAGCCGTTTGACAATGCTGGGTTTCATAATTGGCCAGGTACGCTAACAAGGCAGCATCTTGTAACCGGCCTTTCTCGGTTTGTTGCTCAGAAGCTAACATGATGTCAACGATAATGAGTTTCGGCTGTGCCGTCACGGCAAAATCCAGCAATTTCAACAGTTTATCACGCGGCGTTAAAGCCGGCTCTTGCCAGTCGCGATAAGTTTTGTTGTCAATATCGAGGAGGACAAAATGCGGAGCCGCTTTCAGCGGCGGTTGCCCCCGATAGAGACTGATCATCCAATCAACGTGTAAATCCTCAATATCGGCAATCCATTGACTGTCGTATAAACCCACAAATAACAGAGCAAATAGACTCCCAATGACCAGATTTTTAACAAAAGGCGTGCGCGACACCCAACAATATTGCCAACAACGTTGTAGGTAATGAAAAAAAGGTAAACGCGCCAACAGGGAACTGAGCCAACTGAATAGCCAGCCGAGAAGAATAAAGTGAATCAATAATTTGAGAAATCGCATCGTTTTATGACTCAGGATTAATGGTTAATAAGACAAGTTTCAAAAAGTAATCATACCAGAAAACGGGCAAGCACGATGGATTGCCCCTCCATTTGAATTTAACGAAAATCAGGCCTTTGCGAAAATAAAATTGGAACGAAAATGCCAGGGAAGCATATTGATAAATCTTGAAGGCCCGATTTTCGTTGCAAATATAAATTGTCGGGCTTACCACCTATCAGTTTGTCAAAAGTAGAGACGCACGGCCGTGCGTCTCTAGCCGTGCGTCTCTAGCGAGGCATCGCCTCGAAACAGAGACGCGAGGCATCG
>JAYQWI020001305.1:0-3622 GCA_035871815.2 Candidatus Parabeggiatoa communis | reverse complement strand
GGTGTCGCTTTAGTCATTATGGATGACACACTTGAACAGCATGAGCTGACTTTACCTCTCTATGATCCACAATATCGTCAATTAGGGAGCGCCTATTTTAATTATGATCCTCAACTCAAGTTTTTCAGTATTCGTGATCAGCAGCAAACCATGTTAGAACCGGCTACTTTTCATCCTTTTAAGCCGAGTGTCGATAAACGCGCTTTAAAAGCTGAAAATTGGACGTTGCGTTTGGATAAAACCCAACCGTATTTGATGCAAATGCAGGCCAGATTCTCTGAACAGCATCCTGTTGTCACTTTGGTGCCTGAAAATAATCCCATTTTTACCGTGTATGGTTTAGCGCATGGCGATGTTGATAGTGTCTTAGCTTCGCTCACGCCGGCCGAACAAGAACACAGTTGGCCGGTACGATTACAAGCGATGTTGCTTGGGGAAGACGCTAAAGGCTTACCGCTGAAAACCACGGCCCTGTTGAATAGCATTTTAGCACGCTTACTCATCGCTGAAACCGTGTTTGAAAGCTTGGATTGTGAAGCGCGTTTATTACGCTTGATTTTGCAACAGAAAACCGCTGGCTATTTTGCGACTTCTGATCAAATCATTCAAGAAACACGGCATTCTAAGCTTGAACAACAATTACGTGAGATGGAAAATTTCGTCACAACCACCGATTATGCCTTAGGGAGACTCAGTCAAGCGGTTAAAACGTTGGAAATCAATCAAGACAATTTTCAGTGGCGATTGCATAATCTGCACCCAAAAGAAGCCGAATGGGAAATGGATTGGCAAAGCAGTAAACCCTATCCGTCGTTGTTAGAACCTTTACACCTTGGGGTAGAGAATTTAAAAAATCATACGGCCTATATTGAAGGGAAACTCACGCATTTGAAAGGCAGTTGTACGCGATGGCGTTCCTATATTGCCCTAAATCGCTATAAATTGACAGAACACCTCGGCCTTCTCGGCACCATCATCGTTTTTCTCATCGTGTTAGGCGAATTTTTTGGACGCAGCACAGTAGAAGAAATCGGGTTTTGGGCAAACATCTTACAACCCATAGCGTTTGTGTTAAACCATCAACTGACTTATTTTGCGATTCTGGTGCTTTATATATTGTTTGTACTGTTTCATTATTGCAAAAAATGTTATAAATGGACTAAATCACTCAAAAACAAGATCAAAGCAGGGTTAAAATCAGTCAAATACACCACATTTCGTCAAAAATAACGGCTACAAGGAATCCATTATGACTCAATTACGCGCCTATCTTGAAGAATACCTCACCACAATCAACACTATTTTGCACACCGACTCAGACGACAAAGGCTTGAAACAAGCCGCGTTGAACGCATGGCCCGATAAAACCGATCCACGGCCTTTAATCTTTCTAAAAGGAGGCCTCCGTTTTACCACCAATCCATCCACCGATGCCAGTGGCGGTGATGATGCTCGATTGGTTAACGAAATGCCACAATCCGCAACAACCGGCACAACCAGTGATTTACGCCTGATGTTGGAACAATACGTCAATGCGATCTCAATGATTTTGCAAACCTGCAAAGAGGATTCAGAAATGATAATCAAAGCAGAAAGCAGGTGGCCCAAGAAAGATGATCCTCGACGGTTGGTTTTTACTCATTTTTAAAACATTTAACGCAAGAGACGCAAGAGACGCAAGAGACGCAAGGAGGCCATATTTTTCTTGATAAATAGCGTCTTTTGCGCCTTTTGCGCCTTTTGCGTTTATTTCTTGACAAAACAGCTTCCCATCATATAAAATTTTACTTTCTTAATTTTCACAGAGGAAGTCAATATGACAAAAGCCTCGACAGACTTGGATAATCCTTGGAAGGATGTTATCGAGCTTTATTTTGAAGACTTTATGCAGTTCTTTTTTCCCAAAATACATGAACTGATTGATTGGAATCAGAATTGTGAATTTATGGATAAAGAACTGCAAAAAGTCGTCAGAGATGCCGAAATGAAAAAACGCTTGGCTGATAAATTGGTCAAAGTGTGGTTGAAAGAGGGCAAGAGCGTAGTACTTTATATCCATATTGAAATACAAGGCCAAAAAGACGAACTCTTTGCTCAGCGTGTCTTCATTTACAACTATCGCTTGTTTGATCGCTACGGCACCAACGTTATCAGTCTCGCCATTTTAGGCGACGATCAATCTGATTGGCGGCCCAAGCGTTATCGCTACAGCCTAGCCGGATTTGACATCTCATGTACTTTTCCCATTGTCAAACTCTTGGATTACAAGACAAAATGGAAATCGCTTGAAAAGTCCAATAACCCTTTTTCCATTGTAGTACGCACGCATCTCAAGGCTTTAGAAACACGTCGTTCAAACCAAAAACGGTTGTATTGGAAAAAAGAGTTGTTTAAAGCCTTGTATGAAGCCAACTACAGTGAGCAAGAGATTTTAGAACTGTTTCGCTTTTTGGATTGGGTAATGGCTTTACCAGACGAACTCGAAAAGCAATTCAATGATTTTTCCACGCAATACGAAGAGGAGAAAGGTATGCCATACGTTACCAGTATTGAAAGATTCGGTATTGAGAAAGGGCTTGATAAGGGCCGTGAAGAGGGCATCTTGGAACAAGCCCGAAAAAGCGTCGTTGACGCTTTACGCACCCGTTTTAAGCGAGTGCCTCAATCCCTGGTTAAAATGCTCCAAACCATTGAAGACACAAAGCTTTTGTCTAATTTGCTCAAACAAGCCATTTTAGCCGACTCCCTCAAAACCTTTAAGCAAGGGCTTGAAAATAAATAATGGATGAGGAGTACACGAATTAGGATAGCCACGGAATGACACCACGGAATATTTCCGTGTTTTTCCGTGTTTTCCGTGGCAAAATTTATACCGTCAATCCGCTGTACTCCCCCCCAACACCGTAAACCCTGCCCAATAAACATAATCCTCAAACGGCTTCTTTTCATCAACACAAGCCATCCGATTATGATAAACCACTGCCATTTCGCATTCATCCATCTCATTTCCCTCTAATCTCAATCCCATATCCTCCGCTATCCTTTCAAAATCCACTACCGTCATTTCTCGCAAGGCGCGACGGGCTTTGGTGGCGATTTGATGCCAAGGTAATTCGGGTTCATTTTCGGCTATCGTATAAAAATAATAACTGAAACAAAATGCGGCGACGCCATCACACGGCCATAATGTGCCCACCACTGTCTTCGCACCGGCCGCGACTAAACTCGGCCCTATGCCTATCGGTGTCAATAATCCGGCCGTATCTTGTCCATTCAAATTCGATTCACAGGCCGATAACACGATTAAATCCGCTGTGGTGCGAATCGCACCCATTGTCCATAACGGCCAACGATAACCCGTTTTATCATTTAGCGTTAAAAAACTGCCCAGCGGATCAGAACGATTAAATACCCCATGTGTGGATAAATGCAGATGACGGTGCTGATTCAGATGCTGCAACGCTTTAAAGATCGATAACGCGCTGTGATCGGTATTGGCTGTCTTAAACTGTTTCGCTACCCATTCCCCTTCTTTGAGCATACACTCCGCTTCGCCACTGGGATCGTTGAATACCCAAGTGTCTTGAGTCGCTGTCGCGGTTTCGGAGCCGATCCAATGTCT
>JAYQWI020001304.1:0-2634 GCA_035871815.2 Candidatus Parabeggiatoa communis | reverse complement strand
ATGAACAGTTGAACTGATGGTCAAAAATGCGTTCATAGTTTTGATATACTGCTCGCTGTTTAATGAAAATGAATCAAAGCGCTTCATGCCAAAACCACGTTAGTGTATTCTTAGATCGTTCCTAACGCTACAAAGGATTATTCGTTATATTTAGCTTCGCTGAACTTCGTTTACTAATTTGTTGTACTATATAATTATAAATAATAATAAAAATAGATTAAAAACGTTGAGAATAGCACGTTATTTTTTGTTCACACAATCTAAATATCTAAAATAGATTGGCTAAATTAGGAGCATCAATGTGAAGATAAAATTATTATGTAAAGATGTTGGGGTTATTCTGATTGCTAATCTTTTAATGGGGTGTGTCAGTCAATTGGCATACGAGGATGCCATTGCTCAAGAAACTCAGTTGTCAGAGACAGGCAGTCAACCAAGGGCATCATTCAATTCCGGGCCTTTTCTCTCGCCAGAACACGAAGATATGTATAAAATTTTGGTGGCTGAAATTGCTCTGCGTCGGGGTTATTTACCATTAGCTGCCCAATCTCTTTTTGAGGTTGCTTCTCGCATTCCCGATCTCGGTATTGCGGAACGTGCGACAACTGTTGCCTTGTATGCGGCTCAATATCATCTTGCCACTCAAGCGGCTCGGCAATGGGTTACTCTCGCTCCAAATAATCATAAGGCACACCAAATTTTGGGCCAAATGTTATTGCGCCAAGAGCGTACAGAAGAAGCTGTGGTTCAGTTAGAGATTATGCTTGATAGTCTCAAAGATAAACCTGAGCAACAAAAGTCGGTTATGGAGGCGATTTTAAAACAACCACAAAATGAGAAAAATCAGAAGCTTGCCTTGGAACTGATGAATAAACTGGTTTTAAAACGACAACATGATCCGGTGCTGTTATTCGTTTATTCCGGTTTGTTAAACCAAGCTAATCAATCCACTGAAGCCTTGGATGTGTTGCGTACATTGTTAACCTTGGTTCCTGATCATGCGGAGGCTGTCCCTTTTTATGCTTATCTGTTGGATAAGCAAGATCAAAAGGAGCAGGCTTTGCAATGGATGAGACAGGCATTGTACAAGTACCCCGATCAGCCGGAATGGCGTTTAATGTATGCGCGTATGCTTGCCGATGCGGAAGAGTTTGAGGAAGCAATAGTGCAATTTCAAAGTTTGTTGTCCCAGTATCCAGAACATGCTGATATTTTGTATGCATTGGGTGTCTTATCTATACAAACCGAGCGATTGTCGGCAGCTAAACGGTATTTTCTGGAATTGCTCCAAACAGGAGAGCGACTCAATATTGCTCATTACTATTTAGGGCAAATTGCACAACAGGATAAAGATATTGAAAGTGCCTTGTCTTGGTATCGGCAAGTGAAAGGGGGAACGAATTATTTAAAGGCACAGGCACGGGTTGCCTTGATTCTAGTCGAACAGGGCCAATTAGATAAGGCTATTGAACACCTTCAAACTGTGGCCGTGAACAATGAGGAAGAGGCTATTCATCTCAGGGAGTTGGAAGCGGAATTGTTGATCGAGGAAAAGCGTTATCCGCAAGCCATGGCAGCTTATAATCAGGCACTTAAATTAAAACCGGGTGATCTTGATGTTTTATATATGCGGGCCTTGCTGGCTGACAAAATGGATCTGATGGGACTATTAGAACAGGATTTACGATATATACTGGCACAAAACCCCAACAATGTGAATGCGCTGAATGCATTAGGTTACAGTCTCGCGGATAAAACGGAACGTTATGATGAAGCTTATGAGTTAATTCAAAAAGCTTTGGATTTAAGTCCCACTGATCAATATCATATTTTTGATAGTATGGGATGGGTGTTGTATAAGCGGGGTGATTATGCACAAGCGATTGCGTATCTGCGTAAAGCCTTGGCAATGCAAAATGATCCAGAAATTTCGGCACATTTGGGCGAAGTGTTATGGAAGAGCGGTGATCGACAAGCGGCTATTCGCATCTGGGATGAAGCGTTAGTGACTTATCCTGAAGATGAAAAACTGCTTAAAACGAGACAGGCTTTTCTACCTAATGGCCAAGAGAATCAGGACAAAGAAAAACCATGAGGTGTTTTCTATTTATACTGGTGGTATTCTTGTCGGCTTGTGTTTCATTACCCAAGTTGCCACCCTTGCCTGCCAGTCAACTGGATTCGTGGCGTTTGAAAGGTCGTATTGCGATTTCAACCGATTCAGAGAGTTGGACGGCAAGTGTTTACTGGCAACAGCAAGGCTCAGCTTATCAATTGCGTTTAAATCTGCCCCTTGGACAAGGGGCTTTGTTACTTGAAGCGGATGATAAGGGGGTTATCATGCGTACTGCTGATAATCAAACCTATAAGGCTGCCAATGCGGATGCGTTAATGGCTGACGTTTTGAAATTAGAGATGCCAGTGACTGATTTGCAGTTTTGGATAAGAGGCATACCAGCACCTCACTCTTCTCCAGATCGGTACTTACTCAATGATAAAAAGCAATTACGTCATTTACAACAAGATGGTTGGTTTATAACCTATTTGCATTATGTTAATGTAGAGGGAATTGCCTTACCTAAAAGAATGTTATTGGAAAATCAGTCATTTAAAGTTAAAATTGCCATTTTGGAA
>JAYQWI020001303.1:0-6843 GCA_035871815.2 Candidatus Parabeggiatoa communis | reverse complement strand
CATTGAATAATAAATTAATTATTTTTGTCAATGCGTAAGTCCTATAGTTTTCGAACTACTGAGGATACATTTAGATTTGGGTGAACATTTAATTAGGAATGATATGATGAAAAGAATCTGTGTTTTTCTGGGTTCAGACCTCGGTGTACAAACAGAATATCAGTCAAGTGTCAAACAGTTGGCCAAAGAAATTGTTGAGCGAGATATAGAACTCGTTTATGGCGCGGCAAAAGTCGGCCTGATGGGTGTACTCGCTGATGCGGTGCTTGAACTAGGGGGGCGTGTTATCGGTGTTGTCCCTAAAGGTTTAACGCAAAAAGAAATCGTTCATGATGGACTCACGGAATTACGGGTGGTTTCCTCAATGCATGAACGAAAAGCACAAATGGCAGAACTGGCATCAGGGTTTATCACGCTCCCCGGTGGTATTGGCACACTGGAAGAAACTTGTGAAATCCTCACTTGGGCACAAGTTGGCATACACAAAAAACCATGTGGGTTGCTAAATGTTTGTGGTTATTATGATCATCTCATAGCGCATTTGGATAATATGGTTGATCAAGGTTTTTTTAGAGCCGTTCATCGCTCATTGCTTATTGTAAAGGAGGATCCCAAACAACTTCTTGATAGCTTGGAGAGTTATCAATCACCTGATTTTAAAAGGTGGATGAAGGAAAGTGAAAGTTAATCTTGTACTATCAGAACTGTCAGGTTTTTAACAACCTGACAGTTCTTTGAATCTAAACCATAAAGGAAGAAATATGGAATTAATCATAGCCAGTGGGGCCCAATGGGGTGATGAAGGGAAGGGAAAAGTATCCTACTATTTATCACAATTTTCTGATGTGTGTATGCGTGCTGGTGGTGGTTCAAATGCTGAAGCCACCTTTTACCATCAAGGAAAGGGTTATCATTTCCAAATGATACCTAGCGGTGTTGTGCGTGGAAAGGTGGGGATAATGGCTGATGGTGTGTTAATTAGCTGTGATCGTCTTATGTTGGAAATCCGTCAATTGGAAGAAGAGTTCGGCGATATATCGGATCGTTTCATGGTTAGCGGCAATGCACATGTTGTCTTACCTTCTCACCGAGCAAAAGATGCTTTCTTGGATGAGAATGTGTTAAAAATAAACACGATTCGACAAGGTATTGGGCCCGCTATGGCCGATAGGGCCTATCGAGTAGGGGTTAACGTTGATACTTTTATTCGTACTGGTGGCGCACCGGAAGGACAGGATGAACACTGGGAGGAGAGAGAACAATATGTTGAAATGCTACGCAAATACCGCAAAAACACCAAACGCTATATTGCCGAATTGAAAAAAACGGATAAAACCGTCCTAATTCAGGGGTCGCAAGCGTTTATGTTGGACAATGTCCATGGTACCTATCCTTATGTGACTTCCTCTTATACGTCAACGGCTGGACTCTTACAGGGGGCGGGACTGCCTTATAATAGTGTGACTCGTAATATAGGCATCGTCAAAGCCTATCCGATTAGATTTGACAGAACAGGCCCTCTTCCAACCGAATGTGCTGAAAGTGATCAAGAAGTGATTCGTAATGCGGGTAATGAATTTAGCCATACGTCTCATACACCTTTACGGATTGGCTGGTTAGACATGGTGGCGTTGAGATATGCTCAAGACATCAACCATTACACGGAATTTTTCTTTACTAAGATAGATGTTTTATCTGAGCTTAAGGAAATTCCAGTGTGTATTGCTTATCGTTACCGTGGGGAAACAATCGATACGTGTTATGAGTGGAGTCACATGGATACGAGCGAATATGAACCTGTGTATAAGGTGTTAAAAGGCTGGCAACGTCCCATTAGAGGGATACAAGACTTTATGGCACTGCCAGTTGAAGCCCGTGACTATGTGGCATTTCTTGAAGATCAAGTGGGTGTCAAAGTAAGCCTGATAGGCACTGGGCCCAAGGATGATGAAGTGATAGTTCGCTAGTCAGATAGATAGCCTGGTCAATTGACTACCCTGCTATTTTGAAAACCTGACAGGCGAAAGCAAACCTGTCAGGTTTGGTCTGTGAAATTAAGGAGAACATGAAATGCCCTTACCTTTAATTGGTATTTTTGCAGTCACTGGATGTTTGTATTTAGCAAATAAAATTCAGCAAAAGCAGCAAAAGAAAAAAACGTTTAAAAATTCTCAACCCAAGAAAACGATTGCTCAAAGCGTTTCATCTACAAAACCAATCACTCCCCGTAAAAAAAATGATTATGAAACAGAACTCAACAGAAACATCATTTTATCGGCAGGATTAATGGTCTTAAGCACAGGTGGGGCTTTAGGCTATCCATTGTTAACTTTTTTGAGTTTACCTGGTTTTATCTATTTAAGTGTGCCTATTCTTTGGCACGGTTATCAAGAATTATTCAAAAAACGTACAATAGGTGCGGGTGTACTGGATAGCGTGATAGCCTTTGTCATGCTAGGTTTGCAATATTTTTTTGCATCCGCCTTCTTTTTTACTTTATATTACATCAGTCGAAAAATTCTGCTTAAAACTGAAGATTCCTCTCGGCAGAGCCTGATTAACATTTGGGGAGAAACACCACAATTTGTCTGGATAGAACAAGAAGGGGTTGAATTAGAAATTTCATTTGAGCAATTGCAAGTAGGAGATGTTGTCATTCTTCATGCTGGTGAGACTATTCCGGTTGATGGGATCGTTAAAAAGGGTATCGGCAATGTTGATCAGCATATACTCACTGGTGAGGCTCAACCGACAGAAAAAATCGTCGCTGATCGTGTTTTTGCATCAACCGTGTTGCTTTCAGGCCAATTACACATTAAAGTTGACAAAGCGGGCACTGAAACGGTTGCCGCTAAAATAAAAAATATTTTAAATAACACGACTGATTATAAATCATCTCTGCAAGCAAGGGGGGAAAAAATAGCTGAACAAGCGGCTTTGCCAACATTAATTTTGGGTGCTATTACGTTACCCATATTAGGAGCTGGAAGTGCAGCAACTATTCTACTGGCTTCCTTTGGTGCTCAAATGCGAGTTGTTGCGCCAATCAGTGTACTCAATTTCCTCAAAATGGCTTCTGAACAAGCTATTTTAATTAAGGATGGACGGGCTTTAGAAATACTACACAGCGTTGATACTGTCGTGTTTGATAAAACGGGTACCCTGACTCAAGAACAACCTTATGTGAAAGCCATCCATACTTGTCAGGATCAAACGGAAAATGACATTCTTTGCTATGCTGCCGCTGCCGAATATAAACAAAAACATCCGATTGCTTTGGCGATTCAAAAAGAAGCACAAAATCGTCACTTAGATTTGCCAATGATTGATGAAGCCAATTATGAGATTGGTTATGGATTAAAAGTGAGATTAGATGATAAGCTGATTCGGGTAGGGAGTATTCGGTTTATGACAATGGAAAAAATTATCATTCCACCCAGTATTCTTATGTTTCAAACGAAAAGTCATGATCAAGGCTCATCTTTGGTTTATGTTGCCGTCAATGAGCAACTGAGTGGTACTATCGAATTGCAAGCAACAATTCGTCCGGAAGCCAAGCAGGTTATTGATAATTTGCACCAACGTGGTATGAACATTGTTATTATTTCAGGAGATCACGAACAACCAACCCAACAACTCGCCCAAGAATTAGGCATTGATCAATACTTCGCTGAAACCTTGCCGGAAAACAAAGCCCAATTAATTGAAAAACTGCAAAAAGAGGGTAGATCAGTCTGTTTTGTGGGGGATGGGATTAACGATTCTATCGCGTTGAAAAAAGCCAATGTCTCCATTTCTTTACGAGGAGCTTCGACCATTGCAACAGATACTGCTCAAGTCATTTTGATGGATGAGAGTTTGAAGCAATTACCCCTGTTGTTTGATTTAGCCAATCGTCTTGAGAAAAATATGCGAACAGGTTTTATAACAGCTATGATTCCTGGGGTAATGTGTGTTGGTGGTGTTTATTTCTTTCATATTGGTGTTATAACCGCTGGCGTGTTGTATAACATCAGTTTGGGGGCGGGTGTGGGAAATGCGATGTTACCCAAACTCAGAAACCGTTGATGATGAGCTTTATATTATAATAAATAATAAGGGATTTTGAAAAACATCCTGCCCACCATGAGCTTTAGATCATGGCTCAAAGCTTACCCTAAAGAGTACTCAAAAAAAGGGCTAGATTCTTTATTTCCATGAAAAAATAAAAATGATATTCAAAATAGAAAACTTAGGCCTCATCAAACGAGTAGAAGTCGATCTAGACAAGGACTTGATTTTATTCTGCGGACATAACAATACCGGCAAATCTTATTTGGCTTATGAAATTTACAATTTCTTAAGCCATAAGGAAGGACTTCGTGCTTACATCGCGCCGGCCGAAAGGGCTGCCATTAATATTTTTAGCAAAGAACTTGCCCTGAATAAAAACAAACTACTTTCTGGGTTACTCAAGTCTGGGGAAAACGCTCATAACATGCTCGACGCTTTACGCGAACAAGTGGATCGTTATCCTCAACCCATTCAGGATAACTTGAAAATTGCAGAGGATTTACTTTTTCTGAGCAGAAATCACAGTGAATTTGGTTATTTGGCTAATGAATTAGAGCAAGATATTCTGAAGGGGAAGATGATTATCTCCCCTGAAGGAGAAATAAAATATAGGCCTAATAATGCACCAGAGCAAAGTTTAGAACTCTCTCAGACAGCTTCGCTGGTTAAATCACTCGCTAATATCGTCTTTTATCTTCGCCATTTAGCGGGGGCAGGTGATTACATTATCATTGACGAGCCCGAATTGAATTTGCATCCCGATAATCAGATTTTGATGGCGCGATTTTTAGGGCGGTTGGTGAATGAGGGGTTTAAGGTGATTGTGAGTACGCATAGCGATTATATTATTATGGAAATGAGCAATTTGATTATGCTGGGCTCAGCTGATGAAAAGACTGCTGATTTGATAAAACAATATGGTTATGCTGAAAATCAGTTGCTTAAAGCTGAGCGAGTTGGGGGATTGCTTTTTACAGAATCTGATAAAATGCCTCATGAAATTACCATAACTGAAACCGGTTTAGAAATTGCCACCATTAATCAAGTTGTGGATAATTTGAATAAGTCATCTGAGGGGATTTACTTTGCGTTGTTTGATTGAGTTTGATTGATTATGAAAGAATTATTAAATGTAATCGATACTATTATCGTGTCTCGTTTTAAACAAAAACCGACTCTTTTGGAAGAACCCAAAGCGCCAGGTTATCCAACAACTCCAATCATCAAGGTTGGTAAAGCACTGTTGTATAAATTTGAGCCAGATGAATTAGACCTTTTTCCCTATTTCAATAAAGCAGTGCCTTTCTTAAATAGTCTGTGTGATTACATTATTTTCTATCCTTATGAAAATATCCTGTTTGTCTTTTTATGTGAACTCAAAACGAAAAAGGTGAGTCATTCAAGTAAACAAGTAGAATCTGCCAAATTATTGGCAGAATTTATTCTCAAGATGGCAGAAAGACAATTAAACTTTAAACATTTTCAGGTTGAGTATAGAGCATTAATTTTTTCTACCTATAGTAAGAGAAGATTTTCTACCAGTCGGAAAGGGGTTTATTCACAATACCCAGCGAGTCACTTAAAGTATAAACATCTTAAGGCGGGTAGAAGTTGTTATCTGGATCATCATTGTTATTGATGCTCATAAATTAATATAGGCTGGCTAAGTTGCTCATCTGAACAAAATGTTATAAAGTAATTAATTTGTAATGCCGGCTAGGTAACGTGCTTGCCCATCGAACTCTTATTAACTGATAATGTCTTGAGTACATCATATTGAAACATTATTAATATAAACTAAGATTCGGTAAATGATTTCACAAGGGCTTGCCCCTACAATTGATGTGTTTCACATAAAAGGAAATGCTATCTATTTACCTATTTATAGATATCTTTTGTTAGAAACGAAAATTTGGACTTCTAAATATAAACTTTGATTAATTCGCTCTATTCACTGCTTGGATTTTAAACACACACTTTGGACATGACATCATGACTTCAAAAAATCGCATTAAACAGCTTAACATCGTCTTTAGTCTCACCGCTTTGATAGTGGCTGTTCTGGGTATTCTGCCAGGATTTTCGCTGCGCTGGGATTTCTTTTTTATTTGTTGTACGATTGCTATAGCGGCCTTTTTACTGAAAGGCATTAAGCGTTGCCCTCTACGCCTTAAAAAGAAATTGGTAAGCCTTGATGAACCCAATTTGCCTATTCACTAACACACGTTATTCATGATAAGTACTGAAGCACAAATAAACAGGTATTTTACCGCAAAGGGCAATCCGAAGGTATTGCTCCGAAGCTTTTGTCAATTTTTGGCGAAGGTACTTACAAAGACGCGAGCCATTGAGACGCACGCAGTGCGTCTCTAATAAACCGGTATTTTACCGCAAAAGGCAATCCGAAGGTATTGCCCCCTCTTCTGGTTGCTTCTATTAAAATACCTGAAAATTTAGGGTTCAGTACTTAAAGCAGTTGTCTGAAAGCTGTTGGCTGTTAAATTAAAAGTAATCGCGATCTTATGACGATGCTAAATATATCTGAAAAACTAGAATGTCACAGAGTTTAAAACTGATAACTGATAACAGATAACTGATAACTGATAATTGATAACTGATGGAATTGATTAGAAATCTAGCACAATTACGTCCTCGCCATCGGGGCTGTGTTGCGACGATAGGTAATTTCGATGGGGTGCATTTAGGCCATCAAACCGTTATGCGACAGCTCACAGCTAAAGCCAAGGATTTACAATTACCAACGGTGGTAATTCTTTTTGAACCTCAACC
>JAYQWI020001302.1:0-11055 GCA_035871815.2 Candidatus Parabeggiatoa communis | reverse complement strand
GCGCCCGAGATGAAATTGGTTTTTCGTAGGATGGGTAGAACGATAGTGAAACCCAGCAAATAGCTTACCCACCCTACTTTTGACTCACTTTCCATAATCCATAATCAGTAGTTCGAAAACAAATAAAAGCAAAATAAATTTTGCACTCCAATCGGGCCGCAAAATAAATTTTGCACTCCAATCGGGCCGCAAAATATAGTTTGTCAGATAAATCTGTTGGCCTTGAACATAGTGGATATCAATGCTTTGATAACTGATAACTGATAACTGATAACTGATAACTGATAACGGATAACTGATAACTGATAACTGATAACTGATAACTGATAACTGATAACTGAAAGGAGATACAATATGCCAAAGAAAAAGCCTTTTGTGACCCCCGATGTAGCGATAAGGAATACCGAGCAGAAGAAGTATGTAGACGATTTGATTGTTGAAATGACTGGCCAAGCCTACATGGATGGTGCTTCCCATGAGGAGGTGGGAGAACTTCAGGAACAGATAAAAAACGGCACCTATAGGCGCGGTGACTGGGATCGCAAAGTTGCCTCGTGGTATGATGATTGAGACATTCGTTCCAGGTTCCTTTGCACAGTTGTATAATATAAAGGTTCATATAAATAATTTCACAAGTCATCAACGGATACTATCCCTTCAAGGGATAGCATTCGTGAAGTTATTTTTTTGAAAGTCTATATAAACGAATATTCAAATGGGTTTTACTCAAGAAGAAAAGAAACATGTGATTAGAAAGCTTCAATCTATGGATTGGGCGTTCAAAGACAACACGATATGGGCTCCAAGTGGTGGCATTTGGTTTGATAAATCTCATTTTGAATGGAGTCCAAAAGAAATGTACGACATTATTGGAAATAGAGGAATAAGAATCGAAAGAGAAAAACATAATGGCTGGAAAAAATTCTCTAAAGAACATTTCCAAGTTTGTGAAGCTATTGAATCTCTGTGGAATATAAAACCTATATAACAAATACTTTCACCTGATGCCAAAAGACGCATGGGTGAAGTCAGTCCGGTTTTTTCCACCATTCTTGACAATAATGATTTTTTCGTCTGTGCCTGAATCTTATAGGATTATGGGTATAAATTATCAACGCAAATTTGCCGGTAGAAAAGTTATATTTCAAAACAATGAATACGTACTAATTAAGTGGCATCAGTTATTGTCGATATTAAAAATAACTAATAAGAGTGCCTAACTATTCGTTCCAGATGAACGTTATGTGAGAAAACTGAGCAATGGAAATAATTTTATGCACTGTGGAAGAATCCCTTGCAAAAGCTTGGGAAAAATTCTGTGGAGATGTTAAAAATGTCAAAATACATCGTGGTTCTATCTTAGACATCAAGTGCGAAGCTGTTGTTAGTCCTGCTAATAGCTTTGGCTTTATGGATGGAGGAATTGACGCTCTTTATTTGGATTTTTTTGGAAAAGAAATTCAAATGTTCGTTCGGCAACAAATATATGAACAACACTCAGGTGAACTCATTGTAGGTAATGCTGATATAGTTCAAACAAATCATAATAAAATCCCATTTTTGATTATTGCACCAACGATGAGAGTTCCTATGGTACTACATGATTCTGTTAATGCTTATCTTGCGGCAAGAGCCGTTTTTCTTTTAGTGATGAAAGGCAAATTTATGACAGGAAAGTATAAGGGTAAACCAATATCGAATTATGTCAAAAAAATAGCTATACCAGGTTTAGGAACAGGTGTTGGAAAAATTGGTTATAATACCTGCGCTCATCAAGTTAGAGCGGCAATGAATGATACCATATTAAATAAATATAAAATGCCTCAATCTTGGGCAGAAGCTAGCGAACGTCACCAACTATTGTATACTAATAAACTTAAAAGATTACAGTATTAACGAACAATCGTAATCGAAACAATTGCAGTTGTCAGTTAAACCATGAATGATATAGCATTGCCCAATATTGGTTTAGGCACTTATCACCTTCCACCTGAACAAACCTATTGCAGTGTCCGTTGGGCACTTTCGATAGGTTATCGTCATATTGATACAGCAGCCTTATATAGAAATGAAAAACAAGTTGGGCAAGCCATACGGGATTCAGGGATTTCGCGGCAGGAAATTTTTGTCACCACTAAAATTCCACAGAAAGCCATTCGACAACACCTGCTCAAGCCTGCGATTGAAAGTAGTTTGCATCAATTGGATATCGGTTATATCGACTTAATGTTATTGCATTGTCCTGATGCTAGGGTGAGTGAAACTTGGGAGGCCCTGAGCCAGCTTTATTGTGAATCATACAAAAGCACATTAATACACTATATTGGTGTCAGTAATTATCAGGAAAAACATTTAAAGCAATTAGAAGGGGCTTATATCAAGCCTTATGCCAATCAAATTGAAGTCACTCCCTTTTTACCGCGAAAAAAACTGAGAGCGTATTGTCAAAACCAAAGTATTCATCTGGTTGCACATTCCTCACTGACTAAAGGCATACAACTCAATAACCCACAATTATTGGAAATCATGACCGAGCATAATGGGAAACTAACGAGTGCCGCTTTATTATTGAAATGGGCCCTGCAAAATCATCTAAAAATTATTCCACGTTCAGCTAATCAAAAACATATTTTGGCCAATTTTAATCTACCTGCTGAATTATTATCAGAACAAATGATGAACTATTTAGACCATCTTGATTGTGGGTTTGCAACTCATCCTCAACATATTGGATAATAGGTATACGATCTTTATAAATGTTTATTGGATTTAATTTGCTTGCTAAATTTTCAATTTGTATTAATGTGAAGAAATAGTCAATACTGATAAACTCTCAATCTAACCAAAGGTGAAATGTTGAATGGTAAAAAATATAGTGTTCTCGCTATGTGTTATCTTTTTATTAATTGGCTGCAATCAACAAGCATTGTTTGACCAATTTGCCCCACAAGAAGAGATTGAATTTTCAAAACAGTACCTCACATTTTTTCAAAAAGAGGACTTTGATGGCCTTGAAAACAAAATGAATCCGGCTCTAAAAAATGAGCAGTTAAGGACTAAACTTGAGCAGATGGCCGCCTTTTTTCCAAAAGAAAAACCGAAAGACATCAAAATTGTTGGCTCGCATACCTTCACAAGCCCTCAATTTCGGCAGTTCAATCTGACTTTTCAGTACGATTTTTCAAATAAGTGGTTATTAGTCAACATCGTCCTTCATAAAAAGGGTGATGAATTGTTAGTCAACGGTATTAATGTTCAGCCACTTTCAGATTCGCTTGAAAATATGAACCGGTTTACTTTTCAGAGTAAACCAATTGGAAATTACCTCATTTTGGCTTTAGCTATTATTATTCCTTTATTTATTATTTTTGCATTAGTGCTTTGTATCAAAACGCCGATGCCAAAAAGAAAATGGCTTTGGATCATATTTATTTTGTTTGGTTTTGTTAATGTCACTGTAAACTGGACGACTGGAGGAATCAATATTGATCCGCTTAGTATCCTCTTGCTTGGTGCTGGGTTTCGGAAAGTGGGTATCTATGGCCCCATCCTGATTTCAGTTGCAATACCCTTGGGTGCTATTATCTTTATGATAAAACGCAAGAAATGGTTGACATCAAGAATTGAAAACCAAGACTAAGGCGATTTTTTCATGTCGGTTCGCCCTACACCCTGTATTGTCGGGGCGCACCTTTGCTATCGCCCTTTTGAGTTTTCAAATTATTATCAGCAATGATTTCGATTTCATGTTCCAAAGAACCAGCATACCATTTGCCTTTAAAAATGCTATCATGTTCACCAGAAGCATATAAGTCATCTACTTAATTTTAATTAACCACACTTCGAGTAACACAATAAAACGATTCAACTTATGAAACTTGTCGTAAAAAATTACGGTGCCATTAAAGAGGGTACAATTGACTTGTCTAAAAAGTGCTATCTGTTTGTTGGATACAACAACACAGGTAAAACATACTTGACTAAGTTAATTTACGAAATCTTTAATCCTGACACTTTAAATGATTTTTCAAATTCTAGTTATAATACATTTCAGTATGAAGATGTCAGCAAATTAGAATTAACAAAAGAATTAATTGATACCGTTTTAAAAGAGTATTCACATTATTTACAAGAGGTCGTCATAGCAAAATCCCTCAAAATAGGTACTGATAGTGCGTTCATTTATAAAACGATTCACATCGCTTTTGAATACACTATTGAGGATGTGAAAAAGCCTGAACTCAAGTCAGGAGTCAAAATGGGTTTAGCACAAACAGAGATTGAAGTCTACAATTTAACGAAAGCTGAAAATTCCTTAGAAATTAGCTTTGAACATCTTAAGATGGCCGATATTTTTTCTAAACTGCCTTCTGATTTTTTTGACAATGTACCCAAAAAACGATTTGAAGAACAAATCAATTCTATCAAAAAGGATGTTTCAAAAACAGTCGTTGTTTCATTGTTAAATCTATTACTACAAAATGAAGAGCGTCCCTTTTTTCTTCCCTCTAATAGAATTTCTATATTGGAAAATGCAGAAGAATTGAAACGACAGGAGGAAATCAGAAAAAAAGAGCTTTCTGATCTGCTTTTTGATTTATTAGAAAACAAAAGCAATAAACAAGATTTAATTAGCAACCTACTGGCCAAAAAATCAGAAAGTGAGCATCCAACTTATATCAATAAGTTAATCAATGAAGTGCTAAAACTTCGTTCAAGCAAAGACGATGACTTTGTTATCAAAGGAACCGGTTTTTATGATGCGCTTTTACCAAAATTCATTCAAATATTGGGAGGAGAAATCATCTATGAAAAAACAGCCGCTTTTTCAAATCGTGTTGAAAAATTCAAGATAAATCAAGAAGATGCCGACCATATCCGAATGGATTTAGCGTCATCGTCAGTCAATCAACTGAGTACCTTGTTTTTATATCTAAAATATTGGGCAAAGCCCGAACGAAATTTTTTAATGATAGATGAACCCGAAGAGAATTTGCATCCAGAAAATCAAATATTATTAGTCAATCTGCTTTTAGAATTTCTGCTGACAAATAATCGATTGCTGATTACAACACACAGCCCGTTAGTAGCAGAAGTGATCAATAATTATTTGATTTTAGGGCAACTTGAAAACAAGGCAAAATTAATTGAAGAACTTGAACTGCCAAATATAGACATAAACCCTGCTAACACGGGGATTTATTACTTTCAAGGAGAGACAGTTGTAGAACATAGAATTGAAAACTATGGAACCCTATTTACTTCTTATAAACTGGCTCAAGACAAGATATATGATTTAGGAGAATACCTGAGTGATTTAATGTTTTGTCAATTAAATAAATCGGTCTAAAATGTTTCCAATAAAAGGTATTAGAGAACATGTCACCGGCAAATTGGATGAAATAACTGTCCTCAGAAAATTTAGAGAGAGTAGCGGTGTTTTAAAAATAACCGAAACAGCCCCTAAAAAAGATGAAGACAGAATACCAATTCAAGATAGAGAATTATTGGATGAGGTTAAAGTCACCAATATGCCTTATGAAAATGTCTGGATATTTGAAAATGAATTTGGACAACAAACACTCATTGACAAATTGATTAACGATCAAAAAGGCGCATTGACAAGTGCCGGGAAAAAGGTTGAGAAAACAATTATATATTATGACTCAAACCGATTGTATCTTTTCATGATTGAAATGAAACGAACAATAAGTCCCAGAAAAATGCAAGAAGATGTCGTTAAAAAATTTGAAAACACATTATCAACGTTATCTGTATTTATTTCAGCTCATTTTGACTTCCCTCAATTCGAGAATGCTCACATTTATCCGGTTGGCATTTGCTGTTATAATTATTACGAGGATCAGCAACCATCATATAATAGGGATCCAAAAAGAACTGCCGGGCGTGTCAGAAAAAAATATTCCGATGGAGAAAGATTGATACCGCTAGAGATAGAATCAATAGGGTTAAATAGAATGAAGATCCCTGTATTCTTTTTAGAAAATCCGCATCAAAATCCGGTAACAAAGCATTTTACTATTGAACTGGATAAGGATATTATGCTACCGCTATCAAACTTATGTAAACGTAATACATAACTCTTTTCTGATTTTCAACGTCTATAGATGATCAGAAATTTGAGGGCAAACACGTAGCTTCGCCCCTACAGGCGTAATAATTAATGTAGGGGCTGTGCTTGCACACAGGATTATGAAAAAATGAGAAAAATCAAGTTACTATTATTATCTGTTCACACAATACTGTTGATCACTCTGCCACGATTTGCCCTTGCTGGCAGTCTTGGCACCCATTGCTGGCAACAAGCCCCTTTTGCTCACGTTTTATGTTTTGAAATCAATGATGTTAATGGGCGCTACTTCTCTTTGATCGGCGAGACGATTGTCGAAAATGCCGAGTATCCACTTCATGGTTCCGCTTTGCTTGATAACAACGATAACGTCTATCGCCTGTCATTTACCCAAAATATGGGCGATACTTTTGTGTTTGAAAATGCCGTTAGTCTTGATCCAACTACGCTGAAGGGCACTTGGACAGATGATGGCGGCAATGCTGGCGAATTTCAGTATCTTGGGCTTGCACCCCTTGATCCTGATAAACTCAAAGCGATTACAACACGCCGGGCCAATACACAACGTATTAAGAATAAGTTAAAATAAGTTGTAGAGACGCGATGCTCGCGTCTCTGCCTCGCGTCGAAACGAACCATGCCAAGAAACAACACATTAAACGATTATATTTGGAGTAAACCATTCAAGGCTAACACAAAATGTATTTTGAACTTAAAAATATCGGTGCCATTAATCAGGCTAAAATCGAACTTGGCAAGTTGACGGTGATTTGTGGTGAAAATAATCGGGGGAAAACTTATATTGCTTATTCTTTATATGGCTTTTTTAGTCGCCTCTTTTCTCCGTGGTTTCAAGAACTTGCTGATTATTTCAATTCACTGCCTCTGAAAGAATGGCTCTTAACAGAATTAAAAGAAAAGGGCGTTGTTCATGTTGATTTGAGGGAGTTTGAACAATATCGAGATGAGATTACCGCAAAATTAGGGCAGCTTTACACGACAAAATTAAAAGAGGTTTTTAGTGCTAATGCTGACGAATTTGTGGCCGCTGAATTTATCTGTGGGATAGAAAAACGGATTGATTATTCCGTTCAATATGGAAAAGTGGGTAAATATAATAACAAAGCTGTGTTCCAAGCTTCAAAGAATAAAAATAGTCCCGTTTTGACAATAACCCAGAGTAGAGATGATAAACAAAGTCTTAATTTTTTTCTTCAGGATATTTTACTTGACTTACTGGTGTTCAATCATTTTCCGCGGCCATTTATCCTAACGGCTGAAAGAACGGGTATACAACAATTTCAAACAGAATTGGATAAAAACCGCAGTGATTTGATAACGACATTAACCAATACTCGTGATTTAGCGTTATTAGATGAGCATGTTTCTCGTTTTGCCTTACCCCTTAAAGATAATATTGATTTTGCTAGGAAGAGTAGCCATGTGATTAAGTCAAATAGTTTTCTGAAAACCGAAAAGCCAGAATTGACGGCTTATATTGAAGAGATGTTGGGGGTGCAATATGACATCATAGCGGGGCAAAAGGTGGTGAGAGATAAAACCACTGATCAGGCTTTGCCTTATTATATGTCTTCAACCTCAGTACGCGCTTTGTCTGATTTACATTTATGGCTTAAACACACAGCCGATAAAGGAGACATTTTATTTATAGATGAACCAGAACTCAATTTGCATCCCGGCAATCAAATCAAAATAGCGCGATTGTTAGTGAGATTAATTAATAATGGCATCAAAGTCTTTATCACAACGCACTCTGATTACATTATTAAGGAATTGAATAATTTATTAATGCTTACTGATGACTTTCCAAAAGCCTTGATGAATGAGTTGGGTTATACAAACGATGACATTTTACACGAAGAGGATTTAAGGGCGTATATTGCTCACAATGGCACCCTTTCACGCGTTGAGACTGATGAACTGGGTATGATACAAAGTGGTTTTGATGATGCCATTGTTCAGATTAATGAAACATCGGATAAAATCGCGTCAGTAATCACTCACCGATAAAGCTATTCAATGAAATTACAAAATATCGTTAATCCAGAACTTTGGCTTGAAGTAGAAAATAATGCTGTAAAACTGGAAGAAAGCCAGATAGAAAGTGACACATTACGGGAAGTGACTCTTCGAGATTTGCCCAATAATGTGTTTGCTTTCAGCGCCGATAAAGCCGTTAAAATCAGTGCTGATAAGTGGACAAAAAGCCGGAATCAGTTTCTCAATAGTGAGAACGATAAAATCAATAAAAACTGTGATGCTGTGATCATTCAGTATGATGACAATCAACTGAATATAGCTTGTTGCGAATTAAAGTCCAAAAATCCTACCCCCATTCAATACGAAACACAGTTAATCAATACCAAGTTGTTAATAGATTATTTGGTGGCTCTATTCAATACCTTTTATGAAGAAGAAAAGGTTGAAATAAAAAATGTGTGCTATATTTTGTTTTACAAAAATCGTGCGATTAGGGTTCAAAAAAGTATAAGGGGTGAACCACAACCGGTTAAGGAAAAAATGAAAAATTACCCCCTATACATTATTAAATATAAATGTCATAAATCCCTGTATAACAATATTAAATGGACGGATTTAATGAATCCAGAAATAGGCAATGGCTCGTAGGGTGGGTAACGTGGTTGCCCACCATTCGCCTTATCCTTTCTTATAAACAATCCTTGTCGTTATAAACAGAGATCAAAAAAATCATGTTACCCAAAACCGTCACACTGTTTTTATCCTTATTATTAATTAGCACAATCCATGCTAACGCCTTCGCGGCAAAAAACCCCGCCATCCAAATCATCGCCGAAGAGGACTATGGATTAACCTTAGAACTGACTTTACCCCCTTTTGAGATTGAGACGCGCCAAGGGGAATCTTGCCAGAGCATCGTGATGCCAAATTGGGCAAAAACACTGAAACCGGGTTATCCCGAATTACCCATGACAAGTGTTTTGATACAAGTGCCCCCAAACGGCGAAATCACGACTCAAGTTATTGAAATGCAAGATGAATTATTGCAAAACATCGACTTATGCCCTGTCAGTTATCAGTTATCAGTTATCAGTTATCAGTTGAAACCTGATGCGGCCTCTCAGGGAGAGGGGTTTTTCCCTAATGCTTTGCTCAAAGTGGAGGAACCTGGGATTTTGCGCGGTGTGCCTGTCAGTCGTTTACGGATTTTCCCGTTTCAATGGCATCCTGCGACGCAAGCATTGCGTTATGTCACGCAAATCGTTTTTCAAGTCGAATTTGAAAACCCCAGCCCCCCAACTTTGCGAAAAAGGGCTGTGCAAAAGCCTGATGTCGGCGATGTCTATGACAGCGTGTTGCAAACAACTCTGCTCAATTACAAAATGCCGGCCTTACGAAACACGAGAAGTCATGTTCATCGGGCTGTGCCAAAAAGACTGAGCAAACAATATGATGCTCTAAAAATCGAAATCACTGAAGAGGCGATTTATAAATTGTCTTACCAAGATTTAGCTGACGCTGGTTTACACCCTCAATGGATGAAGCCTGAGCATTTGCATCTGTTTAACCAAGGGCAAGAAGTGGCTATCCAAGTCATTTCAGAATCGCCTTCACACTTCCAACCCGGTGATGAAATTCGATTTTATGCCCAAGGTATCGACAACGCTTTCACTGATATCAATGTCTATTGGTTATATTGGCGCAAAAAGGGTTTGGGTAAACGGATGGATCAAATGGATGGCAGCGTGACTGGCGAGGGCGAAAAAATTCAGGCCTTTTATGAGCCTCTTCATTTTGAAAATAATCAGTCATTTTGGTTGGAAACCCCCAATGCACCTGAACAAGATTATTGGTTTTGGCAAAGACTGAATGCGGGTGAGACTAAAGAATATAGCCTCAAAGTGCCCTCTCCTGCGTCTGAACCGAGTGAAGCCATTGTGCGTGTCAATTTTCAAGGGCGTTCCACCGCGCCACCGGATCCCAATCACCATACTGTGATCAGATTAAATGGCACCGTGATTGGGGATGAATTTTGGGATGGTGAGTTACCCTACACTCAAGAAATGCGCGTTTCTTCAGAACAGCTTCTTGAAGGCAACAATACCCTAACGGTTGAAATGCCCGGCGATACCGGTGCCGTAGTCGATGTGATTTATCTCAATTGGATAGAAATCGACTATTGGCGAAATTTTAAGGCCGTCAAAAATCGTCTCGCATTTAACGTCACCGGTAACGACAACATTCAGATAACCGTTAACAAACTGAATCAAACCGACATGCTGATTTATGACATTACCCATCCTAACGCAGTCGCTTCAGTGAATCATTTTTCTGTCGAAGGTGAAAAGTCGGATTATCAAGCCACATTTGAAACAACAGTCATGGCTGAAGAAAGACGCTACTTTATTTCAACCACTGGGCAAATCAAATCGCCTCCACGCATGACAGCGATTCAACCTACCCAGCTCAAAAGTCTCAAAAACGCGGCCGACTATATTCTCATTACCGCCAAGGCATTTATACCGGCCGTTGAACCTTTAGGCGCATTACGCCGACAACAAGGCTTGCGCGTTAAACTCGTCAGCGTTGAAGACATTTATAATGAATTTAACCACGGCTTATTTGATCCAGCAGCCATCAAAACGTTTTTGCAGTATGCCTACCATCATTGGAATTCGCCCGCACCGACTTACGTCTTTTTAGTGGGCGATGCCAATATCAACTACAAAAACAAGCACGCTAAAAAAGGCAATCAAATTCCCGCGCATTTGTCAGCATCGTGGGAAGGCTTAACCCCAGATGATAACTGGTGTGTCAGTGTCGATGGTGACGACAACTTGCCTGATATGTTCATTGGCAGAATCCCCGGTAATGATTCAGAAACAGTAAGTGCCTTAATTAACAAAATCATTCGATTTGAAGAATCCACTCATGACACTCCTGATAGCGTATTGTTAGTCGCC
>JAYQWI020001301.1:0-10514 GCA_035871815.2 Candidatus Parabeggiatoa communis | reverse complement strand
ATAGGCAATTGAAACTATTCGCCTTATAGTACAACGGATCAGGGGATTGAACGGATTGATTGTGAGGTATTTTGAGGGAATCGTGAAGACGCGATGATTATCGTCTGTAACGCACGGGATAAGGGGATTGAATGGATTGGTTGTGAGGTTTGAGATGCTAACTCATCAATCCGTTCAATCCCCTTATCCGTTGTACTAGATCGTAGAGACGCGATGCAAGAGACGCGATGCATCGCGTCTCTACAGGTTGCATGATACCCGGAGAATGGAAACACGCCCCCTCAGAAAGAAGTTCAATCCCCGGAGCCAAAGTACTATGCTTCAATCAAACGTTGTCTAGCCAGTTGACAGCCGATATAGACTATTGAATGATTAAACTTTGCTCAAAACAAAAAAACAATCAAACATATACAAACCAATCCTTATCAAAATAAAACAGATTGAATTAGCGCATAAAACGGGTATCCTTATGCCTACCTATCAAGAACAACTCCTCAATCAACTCTGTGATGTTTGGCAAAACGATCCTAGTCTTTCCAAAATCTTTGCCGAAATTGATGAACAACGCCACCAGAGTTTACCTCGTGATATTTCCTTTTATTTATCATCTCATCATTCAGATTACCATCTTGAAGCTGACTCTAGCCATATCCCTCTGTTTCCAAAAAAGCCTCTATACAAATAGAACTCATTCAAAACGATGAATATCACAAAACCTGAGATATGCCAGCCTGAAATTAAAGTAAAAGGCATAGCCATAGAAAATTTTAGAGGATATACCAACCTTCAACTGGCATTTCAACCAGACTTAACGGTTTTGATAGGAGAAAATGGGGCAGGAAAAACAGCCGTTTTAGATTGTCTCGCAGCGTTATTGAGGGTTTTTCAAGAACAGATACACTCTCTGGAATTGAAAAAGTCGGAGAAATGGTTTGACTTATTAGATATTAAACAAAATCAATTTCAGACAAGCAATCAAGTTGATTTACTGTTAGAAAATGCCGAAATCAATTGCAAAATTGATTTCAACAAAAATCAATTTAAACCTTATTTGACTTATCCTGCTAATATCGAGTCCATTATTGAAAAACTTCATAATAACAATACGGCTAATTTACCCTTATTTGTTTATTACCCTGCCAGCAATGCCCCAGTCAATGCGATTGATTTCAAAAAAGCCCTTGATAATTTTGACACGGATATTTTCACCGCTTATCAGGGCGCATTAGATAAACAATCCTTTGATTTCATTAATTTTTTTAACTGGTACAAATGGCAAGAAAACATTGAAAGACAAATAGGCAAAAATCAAATCCTTGATGCTGTGCGTGAGGCTATTTATAACCTATTGAGTGATGAGCATAAGCCATTTCACACATTATCTATAAACTGGCTCAACAATCCGAATGGTGAAATGATGATTTGTAAAGGTGAAACACCTTTAAACATTAATCAACTGTCATCAGGGGAAAAAACACTGTTAGCCTTGGTAGCCGATTTAGCCCGTCGTTTAGCCATTGCCAACCCTCATAGAGAAAATCCATTAATGGGTAATGGAGTCGTATTAATTGATGAAGTTGATTTGCATCTGCACCCTCGTTGGCAAAGGGCGCTGCTTTCTCAATTACAAAACACTTTCCCAAATTGTCAATTTATAGTGACGACTCATTCGCCTCTGCTATTAAGCCATGTACGACACAAAAATGTCATTATTTTGGAAGAGTTTCAACCCGTTAAAACGACACCACATACTTTTGGTAGAGATAACCATTCTATTTTGTATGACTTAATGGGGGTTAAACAACGTCCAGACGAGATACAACAACAGCTTGATAAAGTTTACGAATTGATTGACGAAGGAAAAAAAGGCGAAGCCGAAACGTTATTAAAGGTACTGTCTCAGGATTTAGGTGAAAATGATGTTGCGATTCTTCAAGCTTATGTCAGTTTAGATTTTATGGATTTTGATGATGAAACAAATTAAGAAAAATAACATATTATATGTATTGGTAATCCATTGTGGTTGCTCTAATATCATATAGAAACGCAAAAGGCGCTAAAGAGGCGCAAAAGGCGCAATCTCTCTATAAACTCTAGCGCATTGCGTCTCTTTTTCATCGCTGTGTTTCGCTGTACTTCGCTGCGTGAAGTTTTGCGCGCAAAACTGGGGCGACGCAAGAAACGCTTTGAGGCAAGATTTCTCTTGAAAAAGAGCATCTTTTGCATCTTTTGCGTCTTTTGCGTCTTTTGCGTCTTTTGCGTTTAATATAAAACTAAATTGACTCTAGCCATATCCCGCTGTTTCCAAAAAAGCCTCTCAAGATAAAACATAACGTCATGACTCAACACCTCACTGATGAAGATTACCAAAACAATAGTCTGATTGGCGTTTCTCGTACCTTTGCGCTAACGATTCCCCAATTACCACCGGCCTTATGTCAAGTCGTTGGGAATGGCTATTTGTTGTGCCGTATTGCTGATACCATAGAAGATGAACCCAATTTAACCCCACAACAAAAAAGACTCTTCTCTCAAGAATTTATTCAAGTCGTTGCAGGGGAAGCTTCCCCTAAAGCCTTAAGTCAATCCTTAGAACCCCTACTCTCCGATAGCACCTTAGAGGCTGAAAAAGATTTAATTCGCAATACGCATCGCGTTATTCGTCTTACTCACAATTTTACCCATCCACAACGTACCGCTTTACACCGCTGTGTGCGTATCATGGCCCAAGGTATGGCCGAGTTTCAGCAAAATACCAGTATGGCAGGTTTGAAAAATTTAGCCGAAATGGAACGGTATTGCTATTATGTGGCCGGTGTCGTGGGAGAAATGTTGACCGATTTATTCTGTGATTATTCGCCAGAGATTCAAAAGCATGAAGCCCGTTTGCAAAAACTCGCGATTTCATTTGGGCAAGCTTTACAAATGACGAATATTCTCAAAGATATTTGGGAAGATTATCAACGCGGCGCGTGTTGGCTACCACAAGACATATTTGAACAGGTAGGCTTTGATTTGAACAACCTCTCGCCAGGGCAGTATGAACCCGCTTTTGGTGAGGGTTTAATTGAATTGATTCGTATCGCGCACACGCATTTACATCAGTCTTTGCAGTATATCTTATTGATTCCAAAGACAGAAACCGGTATACGCCGATTTTGTTTATGGGCTTTAGGAATGGCCATATTGACTTTGCGACGCATTTTAAAACGGCTGGATTTTGCTCAAGGGCAACACGTTAAAATTTCTCGGCGTAGTGTGAAAGCAACGATAGGCATCAGTAATTTGCTTACCCGTAGCGATACCAGTTTACGAGTGCTATTTTATTTATTGACGCGAGCGTTGCCAAAATTCAAAACTTAATGCCTACTTAGGAACGTGCATGAAATAACTTTTGCGTGAAAACGACAACTTTTTATCAAGATAGTGATAATAAGGGAATAACGAATTCTTAATGAAGATTTTATTTCGTGCCTGTTCCTTAACTAATTCGTTCATTTCCTAATTCGTTGTAAGTACTGAAGCATAAATTTTCAGGTATTTAAAAAAATTTTAAAAAAAAAAGAAAGGGGGTTGCCCTTTGTTGTAAAATACCTGTTTATTTATGCTTCAGTACTTACTCATATAATACCATCAGAAGCGGGCAATAATACCCTACATTGAACAATGGGCATGTTGCCGGTGGGCAACAAAATAACAAGGCCCACCCGACATTAAAAAATTTGCATTTTATGACCAATTATTGTAAAATGCGCCCCTTCTTAATTTTATGCCGGTGTAGCTCAGCTGGTAGAGCAACCGATTCGTAATCGGTAGGTCGGGTGTTCAATTCATCTCACCGGCATATCCCCTCCTTTCTAACACCACATTCCCACACACCCTTAAGGGGTTAATCCAAAAAAAAATACCCTCAGTTATTAGACACTCTCACCTCTTTCTTGGCGCATTTAGGCGATCAATCGCCTACGACACTCTCAATTCCCCTCCTTTCTAAAGCTTATTCATTAAATCAATCAATTCACAATTCACAATAACATCATTTCACAACAACCGTCTTCAGCTTGATTTTCGCATTAATAGGATATACAGTTAAATAATTAATTAATATAACCTTTGCGAAAAGCCTTTCAATATGACAGAAAATACACTAAATCAGTCTACGCCCCCGGCAAGTGAATATCAGGGGCAAAATCGACCTCTCTTACTCGAAAAATTACATCAGGATTTTGAAACACATCAATACCATTATCCGCTTTTAGAAAAACTCCTCTATGTCGTCACGCTTATCGTCATCATTGTCGCGGCTTATATGTTCTTTTTGATTTATGTGGTGACGACTGATATACATTATGTGACGGGTTATGTCAGAACCTTAGCCACTCAAATCGTGCCGCTATCTGAAGATATACACGCTATCAAAACGGAAATGAGTAGCGTTAGTCAATCCGTAAAAGAGTTATCCGATATCAAGGGCGAAATGATAGCGATGAATCAGTCTGTGAAAATATTACCGAGTATTCAGCATGAAATCACAACTATGAATCAATCGATTAAAGAGATACCCGCTATTAAAGATGAAATGAGGAAAATGAATCAGTCAATACTCCTGACAAATCAATCTATACAGCAAGTCAGTTACGTTACAAAGCAAATGAGTCAATCTGTCGGACAAATGCGCGATTCTATAGAGCATGTGAAAGATTCTATGTTGCAAGTCTCAGGAGATATGACAACAATGCAAGAATCTCTCGTGCTTGTATCTGTCAATACACAAAATATGCAAAACTCTTTAGAACAACTTTCAGGCAATTTAGGGAATATAAACAAGGATTTTAAACCTCTGGTAAAAAATTTAGACATCCTGGTCATTTTTCTGGATGATATGAAAAGACACACGGGTATCATGAGTCGAGAGTTAGGTGTACTGTCATACGATATGGGAAGACTATCGCACAATATATCGCGCCCGTTAAATACTTTAAATAATATGATGCCAACACCTTGGTAATCAGTTATCAGTTATCAGTTATCAGTTATCAGTTATCAGTTATCAGTTATCAGTTATCAGTTATCAGTAGGCAACAGCATAGAATCAATGAGGCTGATTTTCGCTGATTTTCGCTTATAAAAATAAAAGACTGAGGTGTAGCAAAACGAACTATAGATGTTAATACCAGTAAAACTCAAAACTGGCGTGAACCGAAGGTCAGCGAAGCTAAATCAGTTCAGATTTTTATAGGTTTTCTGGCCTTTTTTTTGGGCAACTAGAGTGCGTTGGTGCATGGCACGATTTTCAAAGCCCTCTTCATAAAAATAATTTCTGGGCTTTTGCTATGGATTGCCCTTAAGTCAGGTTTGTAGGGGCAATCCCTTGTGGTTGCCCTTTTTGAAATTAATTAATCTGAAAATATATATTTTGATAACTGATAACTGATAACTGATAACTGATAACTGATAACTGATAACTGATAACTGATAACTGATAACTGACCATGTCCAGTGCCCAAACTATCCGAATCCTCTACATAGAAGACGACATCGTCACTGCCGCTCGTGTTCAGATGCAACTCGATCAATATGGGTATGTGGTTGATCTGGCTATGAATGGCATTGAGGGCCTTGCTAAGCTTGAAAACCAGCTTTACGATATCGTGGCCGTTGATTATCATTTGCCCGGTATGAATGGGTTGCAAGTCTTGCAGAACTTGGCTGCAAGCCAGTTTGCTATACCGAGTATTATGGTTACTGGGGCCGGTAATGAACGGGTGGCCGTTGAAGCGATGAAACTCGGTGTTGGCGATTACTTGGTTAAGGATACAGACAGCCATTATCTTGAATTGCTGCCGGCTGTTATTGAGTCTGAATTAGAAAAACAACAACTGATAACAGAAAAGCAGCGAATAAAAGAAGCCTTGCACGAACGGGATACCATTCTCGAAGCCGTCAGCTTTGCGGCCGAACAATTCTTGACGTGTACCCATTGGGGTGAGCCTATTCAAGAGGTTTTAGCCCGTTTGGGACAAGCTGTGACGGCCAGTCGTGTTTACCTGTTTGAAAATCACCGGCATCAAGACGATTCCTTACTCACCAGCCAACGCTATGAATGGGTTGCAAACGGCATCACATCTCAAATTGATAATCCCCTATTCCAGAATTTTCCCTATTATCCCCATTTGAAACAGTGGGCTGACATGCTGGCGCAAGGTTTGTCTATCTATGGTTTGACTCAAGACTTGTTCGGATACAAAGCTGAAATCATGCAGGCTCAAGATATTCAGTCTTTTGCGATCATACCGGTTTTTGTCGGAAAACAGTGGTGGGGGTTCATGGGATATGATGATTGTTTAAAAGAACGGGAATGGCCGCCGGTGGTGATTGAAACGTTTAAAACGGCGGCCAGTCTATTAGGGGCGGCTATCCAACATGAGCAAATGAATAAAGCACTGCGTGAAAGTGAAGCACGTCTTGCTAAAACACAACGTATTGCTCATCTTGGCCATTGTGAATGGGATGTCATCAATAATATCAGACACTTATCTGAAGAAAGCTGTCTTATGTTAGGTTTGCCACTGGATAACTGTTTAGTGCCTAATGAGGTTTTCACGAATGCCATCCACCCTGAAGATCGCAAGGCCGTCAAAAAAGCGGTAGCCAAAACAATTTACGCTAACAAACCTTATGATATTGAGTTTCGCATCATTCGTCCAGATGGACAAATAAGATACGTTCATAACCTCTCCGAAGTCATACGTGAACAGAATGGCAAACCGCTCCGGTTTATCGGAACCCTACAAGATATCACAGTACGCAAACAAGCAGAGGCAGAATTACGTGAAACGACACAAAGCCTGAGTGCCATCCTGAACGCCGCGACAGATTCCGTTGTGATGGCAGAGTTAGACACCACTTGTGTCATCATCAATCCCGCAGGTGCGGCAAGGCTTGACCGAGGAATTGATCAAGTGGTTGGTCAGCGTCTTTGTGAATTGCTCCCGCCAGAAGTTGCGCTCAGAAGGAAAGCGGTCGTCGATCAGGTGATTCGCACTAAACAGCCTATTCAGTTTGAAGATGAAGAAAAACAGAATATCTGGTTTGAACACAGTATCTATCCAGTGCTTGATGAGCAGGGTTCGGTCACCCGTATTGCGGTTGTTTCCCGCGACATCAGTCAACATAAACAAGCTGAAGATTCCATAAAAAAAGAACGTGATTTCATCAATGCGATTATCAACGCAGCCGGTAGTTTGATAATTGTGCTTGATCGAGCCGGCAATATTGTGCGTTTCAATCGGACTTGTGAGGAACTCACCGGTTATACTTTTGAAGAAATTAAAGATCGTCCTTTATGGGACTTTTTTATCAGCAAAGACAATCTTGAACCCTGCCAAGGCTACTTCAATAAGCTATTAACAACAACAGCTAACTCACCGCCGCTGCGACGTGAAAATGAATGGATCACGAAACATCAAACACGCCACTTGATCGACTGGTCTCATGCTGCTTTGTTAAGTGAACAAAATGAAGTTGAGTATGTGATTGGTACCGGTATTGACATCACTCAGCGCAAACAGGCAGAAGAAGCATTAGCCCGCACATTGGCAGAGCAGAAGGTTATTTTGGATAACTCGCTAGTCGGTATTGCCTTTTTAGCTGAAGGGCGGCGATTTGTGCGCGTGAACCGCAAACTGGAAGAAATCTGCGGCTACACAGAAGAAGAACTGAAGGGGCAGACGACAGAAATCTTATATTGTTCCAGAGAAGATTATCAAAAAGTGGGCAATGAGACTTATCCCCTGATTGGAAAGGGGGCCACTTATGAAGGGGAACATCTCTTGCGTAGCAAGGAAGGTACGCCGTTTTGGAGTCGCTTATTGGTCAAGGCCGTCTCGCCCAACGATCTGACTCAGGGATACATTTGGAATCTGGAAGATGTGACTGAACAAAGGTGTGCTGAAGAAAATCAGCGTCTTGCTGCAACGGTATTTGAGACGACGACAGAAGGTATTCTCGTCACCAATGATCAGAATCAAATTATCATGGTCAACCCCGCTTTCACGACGATTACGGGTTACACACTTGAAGAGGTGAACGGAAAAACGCCTGATATGTTGAAATCGGGATATCATGATGCCCCATTCTATCAAGAAATGTGGCAAGGTTTAGTTCAAACCGGGAAGTGGCAAGGTGAGATTTGGAACCGACGTAAGCAAGGCGAAATTTTTGTGGAATGGATATCCATTGTTGCGATTCGGGATAGCAGTCAGCAGATTGTACAATATGTTGCCGTTTTCAGTGATATCACTAAACGTAAACAAACTGAAGAATTGATCTGGCGCCAGGCCCATTATGATGCGTTGACCAATTTACCCAATCGGACTTTATTTGCTGATCGTCTGGAACAAGCAGTGCAATGCGCGAAACATCAACAAGACCGTCTAGCGGTCATATTTATTGATCTTGATCGCTTTAAAAGTGTTAATGATACGTTGGGCCATAAAGCCGGTGATCTGTTGCTCCAAGAAGCCGCTCAACGCTTAACGTGCTGTGTTCGTGAATCTGACACAGTAGCGAGGCTGGGAGGAGATGAATTTACGGTAATTTTGCTTAAAATCGAAGACCTTTTGCAGGTCAAAGCGATAGCCGAAAGACTCCTCAATAATTTATCTCTTCCCTTTCAGCTAGATAAGCAAGAGGTTTCGATTGGCGGTAGTCTCGGCATTGCTTTTTTTCCAGAAGATGGACAAGATGTTGAAACCTTGCTCAAAAATGCAGACATTGCCATGTATAAAGCAAAGGAAGGTGGGCGTAATGCTTACCAATTTTTTACCCCGCAGATGAACGCCCAAATCACGGAACAAATGCTGCTAGAAAACGCGCTACGACGCGCCTTAGCCAATAATGAATTTCTTTTGCATTATCAACCGATTATCGAACTGTCCTCTCAAAAGACTATTGGCATAGAGGCCTTACTTCGCTGGCAACCACCTATCGGCAATCAACAATTTCCAGAACAGTTTATGTCTTTAGCAGAGAATAGCGGTTTAATTATTCCCATTGGAGAATGGTACCTCACTGCTGCTGTCCAACAATTTCAAAAATGGTACCGTTTGACCGATTGCTATCTAGCCATTAACGTCTCGGCCCGTCAACTCCAAACCTCACATCTTATTGATCTTATAGTCGAACTGTTGAAAGAAACCGGCCTATCCCCCCCAGTTTTAGTATTTGAAATTAGCGAAGACATTCTGCTTGAAAATTTCCCACAAGCGGCGGCAACCTTATGTAAATTGGATGAACTAGGCGTACAAATAGCGATAGACAATTTTGGCAGCGGTTGGGCTTCCTTACAATCTCTCAGACAGTTACCCATCGATATCGTCAAAATCGATCCCTTCTTTATTCATCATATTAAAACAGATGATTATGATATGATGCTGACAGAAGCGATTATCAAACTCTCTCACAAGCTGAACATAAAAGTCGTCGCCGAAGGCGTGGAAACCCAAGAACAACTCGCATTCCTAGAAGAACATGATTGTGATTTAGTGCAAGGTTCCTATTTCAGCAACCCTTTAAAACCGGAAGACCTTTTTATAGACAACTAATTTTCACGCAAAAGTATTTGCTTAGAAAAACGGTATTTAGCGAAGCTTCAAATGTGAAACGCTGATTCGGCTTTTTGTCGTTATGATTCTTATCCTTTATTATAAACAATCCTTGTCGTTATAGATGTAATCGTCAAATCAGCGTTCTATCTTTCAGATTAATCCTTCACAATTTCAGCATCGTCTCTTCTATCCAGTTTTCGGCTAAAGTATTGATTTCTTGATAAGTTTTACCTTGTGAATCAATGACAGGCCCAATAACCACTTGGATAGTGCCAGGTTTTTTAATAAAACGTTTAGACGGCCAAAACTCCCCCGAATTATGAGCAACGGGCACAACCGGATAACCACTTTGCTCTGCTAACCTAGCCCCACCTATACCATAGCGTTTTTTTTCACCAGGCGCTAATCGTGTGCCTTCAGGAAAAATAATGATCCATAATCCTTGTGCTAAACGCTTCTTCCCCTGTTCAATAATTTGTTTCAAAGATTCACGAAGATTTTTACGATCAATAGCAATCGCTTGTAGGGTTGCTAATATCCAACCAAATAGAGGTAACCATAATAATTCACGTTTCAACACCCAAGTTTGTGGTGGAAAAATTTTTTGAAAAAGCAGTGTTTCCCATGTTGATTGATGTTTACTTAAAACAATCGCAGCTTGAGAAGGGATATTTTCTAGCCCTTGAACTTGATAAGTCACTTGACAGGTTTTTTCCAACCACCAGATCACAAATCGCGCCCACCCCGTCATGATTAAGTAACGTTGCCGATAGGGTAGAGGTAAGATCAGGAATGCTAAAGGTGTAAATACGAATAAAGTCAAAATGAATCCAATATAAAATAAGACAGAACGTAAAAATAACATATCAGTTATCAGTTATCAGTTATCAGTTATCAGTTATCAGT
>JAYQWI020001300.1:0-2206 GCA_035871815.2 Candidatus Parabeggiatoa communis | reverse complement strand
TGATGCACTAAACCGGGAAAGCGTTGTGCCAAGGAACGCACCATTAAATAATCCAGATGTCCAATAGAATGCGGATGATATCCTAAGACTTTATCCCACATATCCCACCGTTCCATACACAGATAAACAAATGGCTTGTCGTCAGAAGGCAGGCAACTTTGTATTGTTTGATATAAATGCTGATACATTTCAACCCGCTTCGGTTTGACATAACGCATTTTTCCATCCGGCCCGGCAATCATTTCTGCCGTGGTTAAACGGCTTCCTGGAAAATTTTGCTCAATAGTGCGTTTCATTTCGGGATTAAAACGTAAGCTGCCTATCGAAATCCAAACCACGCTTTGGCTTGAAATGTGGGTAAAAATCTCTTTAACTAAAGCCTGATAATCCGCTTCCCAACCTTCAAATAGTAACATCGGATCAAAATGTAATGCGATCAAATAACCCGCTTTTTCAACTTGTTGCATTGCGGAAAGACGCGCGGCCATGCTGGCAGTGCGAAATTCTTCGCGTTTGATAATCGTTTGCGGGTTCACTGTCCAAGAAACCACAGTACGCTGTTGATGATCGATATCTAATAAATTCTCGACATAATCCGATTTGGTGCGTAATTCTAATAAGGCGTTTTTCATGCCGGCAAACGCTTTAATTAATTGTGCTGAAGTGCCTGTTAAGGCTTCTAAAGCTAAACTGTCGCCTAATTCCCAAGTGCCAATACGAAAAAAACGCCAGGGTTGAAGCGCGGTTTTAGTTCGCACTTCTTCAATCATCGCGTCAACATCTGCGGTGACTTGCAAAGTGCCATTGTTTAAATAATTTTGCAAAAAGCAATAAGAGCAATCATAAGGGCAATTACTCACGGCATCTAAGACTTGAACATTGCAACACACGTATTCAGGATTAAGAGAAGCACAGGGTTTGAAAGCGGCCCCTTGTTTTTGAGTCAGATAGAGGGCCGATTTGCCTTCTCGATAATGCGTTATTTTGGGAACTGAACTGGGAATGTGTGTTTTGGCAGTCAGGCTTTTGAATTGAGAAACGGCCTGACTCTGCGCTTGGCTGGCATCATAATAAAAATGCTTGATCTTATGTTTCATTGTGACTCCATGAGATAAACACTGATGAAATAAAAAAATCAGCGCGAATCAGGATAATCATGACAATCTGCGTTCTATCTCTTTTAGATTTTGGCTTATTGCTCGGACTCAAACCTGATTCCAACTTGACACCCTAATGGGGTTTTTGGGTACTGTTCAGTGTCGTCTGAAAATCCGCTATTGTTTGACATTGAAGCGCGGCTGTGAACAGACTATCCAGTATAGCCCCTGACTCAATGCGATCCAATTGATCCGAGATTTTTTGATGAATGGAAACTTTTGGATCAAAGCGTAAATCCAGCGTTTTTAAGAGATCGTGGCGGGATTTTTCCAACTTGCCTTTTTCAAGTCCAGATTGAAAGCCTTCTTTCAAAGCGTCTTCATGCCCTTGGTTACGAAGGCGGCGCATCATCGGCGTATCTAACAATAACCCCTCTTCTTCGATCAGTCTTTCTAACATATTCAGTATCTCCTTATCATCAATCAGCAGCATCATTTCGGTGAACAAGCGCTTTTGCTCTTCGGCATCCGAAACTGTTTTCACCTGGGCAACCACTTCGGGCAGTAAGACTTTTGGCTCGGTTATTTCCGTTTGCCCAATCAGGCCGAGCAAGGCCGGTTTGCCAAGAGCAAGTAGCTTTTGGGCCTTCGTTTCCCACAAACGAATAACCTTATATTCCCAACTCAGCGAGAGCCCACCGGCTGGGTTTTTGATCTGATATTTACCCGTATCATGTCGTCCAGCACCTTTACCCACATAAAACACCACACTATATAACTCTATATCCCGAAACTTCAAGGCTAAACGTGACAAATAATCCAATTCACGCAACTTCATGGGTATCTCAGTGCGTCGGCCTTGAAATTCGATATGCAATATCACTGTGCGTTCATCGGCTAATTGAACCACAAAAACTTGATCAGCGCGAATCGGATCAGGTTCGGCATACAACTCAATGTTATATGGCGTGACACTGGAAACCTCACTTTCAAGAAGCCAGGGCGCAAAATCATCAATAAAAGTCGTCACCAAACGTTTGAGAGGGCTATCTGTAGCAGCCATAAAAACTCCTGTTTAGTTTAATTTCAAGCATTTTTCGATTGGGTTA
>JAYQWI020001299.1:0-3188 GCA_035871815.2 Candidatus Parabeggiatoa communis | reverse complement strand
CACAATATACTTTACAATTCAAGCACTTAAAGATAGCGTCCTGCTGTTGCTACGATAATCGTTATTAATCCCAGCCACAAATTCGTGTTGATAATTTGACGGATACGCGCTAAGTTTTGACCCGCTTGTTTGAAATCATCATGGGTAAGTGCTTGTTTCATCCGCAAATAAGGCAGAAAAAAGAGGTATACAAACAAGACCGTCATCAGGGCACCTATGGTGAGCATGATATGAATATAGATCGCTGTCTTAGCCATACCGCCATAAACGCCAAAAATCAGCCATAAGCCGGTTGCCCATAATAATACAATGGCTACCCATACCCAGGGGAAAAAACGCGCTAAGACTTGTGACATTAAAGGCAAACGTAAAGGGGGATCGAGGAGATTAGCGGCGGCTGGACGTAACGCGATATGGGCGAAAAACATGCCGCCCACCCAAATAACGACCGATAGAATATGTAAAGTCATTGTAATCGCTAACAAATTAGCGGAAAGCGTTTGTAACACGGACATCTTCAGTTTTTCCTTTTTTCAAAAGTAGGCTAGGTAGGAGCGTAAATCCTATCAGTTATCAGTTATCAGTTATCAGTTATCAATTATCAATTATCAATTATCAACACATTGATATTGTGTCTGTTCAAGGCTAACAATTATCCAAACTGTAGTACATTGTCAATTCAATTTGTCAGATAATGTCGTTTTACCTTCTCGTATGAAACTTAAGTTATTGATTTATATATAAAATAGTGCTTTTTAGCACTCAATGAGTGACATTGAATTTGACAGAAGTCTGGATAGGCGCTTTGTTATAAGCTATTGAATCACTTTTAACTAATAATTGATAACTGAACATTTAGGATGCTGTTGTGAGGGGATAATGTTAGCATGTCTATCCACTTTGTTTTGTGTTTAGAGGATAAAACCGTTGAATAATCTCTTTCAGTCAATTCATCACAAGACTGATCGCATGGGTGATAGGGTTGTGATGGGTATGGGGAAAACGGGCATCGCTTGTGTGAATTTTTTAGTTAAGCAAGGTTATTCGGTGCGCGTTATGGATAATCGCCCTGAACCGCCTGGCTTGGCAATACTCAAGCAAACTTGGCCTCAAATACCTTATCTTACCGGTCGTTTTGATGCTGAACAATTAGCACAAGCGGCTGAAATTATTATCAGTCCAGGGTTATCACAACGTGAGCCTGCCCTGCTTGAAGCTTTATCGGCCGGGGTGCCGGTTATCAGTGAAATTGAATTATTTGCCCGTTATGTGAATGCCCCCGTCGTGGCTATCACGGGTTCTAATGGTAAAAGCACTGTCACGACGCTATTGGGAGAAATGGCTCAAAAAGCGGGGTGGCGCGTACAAGTTGGCGGTAATTTAGGCACACCGGCCCTTGAATTGCTCTGCACACCTGCGCCTGATTTGTATATTTTAGAACTCTCCAGTTTTCAACTGGAAACCACTGACTCATTAAATCCAAAAGCGGCCGTTATACTCAATATCAGTGAGGATCATCTAGATCGCTACGCTAATATTGAAGACTATATCGCCGCGAAACGTAAGATTTATCAAGGGGATGGTATGGTTATCATTAATGCTGATGATCCCAAGGTGGCCGCCCCCTCACACCGTTCCACTCTCAGTTTCAGTTTGCGCGATGATCGAGGGGATTTCAGAGTGTGTCAATACCATGATGAATTATACCTGGCCCGTGCTAACTCAAGTTCATTCACCCCGTTATTATCTACAAAACAGATGCGATTAAAAGGGCCGATAATGCGATCTAACGCCTTAGCCACATTAGCCTTAGGTGAAGCCGTCGGTTTGCCACAGTCAGCAATGTTAAAGGCTGTGCAAGATTTTCGCGGATTAGCGCATCGTTGTGCCTGGGTGACTCAGAGACAACAAGTAGATTGGTATAACGATTCTAAGGGCACCAATGTTGGCGCGACGATTGCCGCCATTTTTGCCTTAGAAAAACCAGGGCAAATTATTCTGATTGCTGGCGGCGAAGGCAAAGGGGCCGATTTTACGCCTTTAAGCGATATTGTCGCGCAACATTGTCGCGCATGTGTGCTAATCGGGCGAGATGCCCCATTGATTGCAAAGAAATTAACACCGGTTATCAGTGTACATTATGCCCAGAGTATGGAAAACGCAGTCGAACAAGCCTCAACCTTAGCGCATCCTGGTGACGCAGTGCTACTCTCCCCAGCCTGTGCGAGTTTTGATATGTTTAAGCACTATGAACATCGGGGCCAAGTGTTTGAAAAAGCGGTTAAATCGCTCAGTGTTTGATGAGTTCGCCTTCTGCGTTCAGCGATTTGTCAGCTATTTTGAATTATCGTTAAGGCAATAAATCGCCTACTACAAACCTTAAATGAAATGTTGTAGTATTAGACAATTCGATTTTGTTATATATATTAAATTGTATTTCACGCAAAGCGTTATAATTTATAATCATTAATTGTTAATTATTAATTTAAAAACCATGCAAGTAATCTATAACCCAAAATGTAGTAAGTGCAGAGCACTTGAAAAAGAGCTTGATAGTCATGAAGTGAACTGGGAAAAGTTGACTTATCTGGAAACGGGAATCAGTTCAGAGATCATCGCCAAACTTTTTGCAGAATACGAAGGCGATTGGAGAGATTTGGTTAGGGAAAAAGAAAGTGTCTTCAAGGAAGCGGGGTTAAATCCCAAAGACATGAGCCAAAATGAAATGATGGCGTTTTTGGTTGAACATCCGATTGCCATTCAACGGCCAATTGTGATCAAGGGTAAGCAGATCATCATTGCCAGAGACGAAGCGCGGATTAAACAGGCCATTGATTAAATCAATGGGCCAATCCCTTGCATTTTTCCATAAAAAATAAAGGGTTTGTAGGGGCAATCCCTTGTGGTTGCCCCTAAAAATCAAATCAGGAATAAATAACAAAGTGAAAAGTGATATTTATAAAGTATTAAAAGTTGATTTCCTAACAGAATCCACCTGCCTTCTCCGAGTTGAGAGAAAGGATGTCACATTTAGGGCAGGCCAATGTTTTAGCCTTGCACCTGTCGGTTTAGGTATTAATCGAGAATATTCTATTTATTCAGGTGAAAATGACGACTATTTAGAATTTCTCATTAAAATCATTGATGGCGGGACAGTGACACAAGCAATCAAACAATTAAAGGTAGGT
>JAYQWI020001298.1:0-2424 GCA_035871815.2 Candidatus Parabeggiatoa communis | reverse complement strand
TGATAACTTAATCTTAGGTTCTGACTATCCCCACATGGATCATGAACCGACTATTGTGAAGGATACAGTGGCACTTGAGGATAAGCTTTCCAAACAAACCGTGCAAAAGATACTTTGGGATAACCCGGCACGTTTTTATGGAGTGAACTGATGACGACTGAAACACAGCCTTTTGTACTGTCTATCAAAGAAGACATCTCGCTCGCTGAACAGAAAGGCCACCTTTTTCTTCAGTCGTCATCAAGGACAACAATGTCTTTGGAAAACACTTCTCAAGGCATACAGGCTGTTTTGCGTCTTCTTGCCTCAGAAGGTGCCACGGAAGAACAACTGACAGAATTGATTCTACAACACGAAGGTGAGAGTGGGCTACCCCAATTTTTTTATTACCTTCAAATGTTGATAGAAGCCGGTTTGATTTGTCACACAGTCTTATGGCATGAAGTCAGATTGGCAACCCTAGTGCCTTTAACGAAAGCCTACCCCTTTCAGCCTAGCGAACCCGTAGCGGCGCAACGGTATATTCTGTCACGCTTTGCCTACCTCCACCAAGAAGACGAACAACTGGTACTGGAATCACCGTTGGCACACAGCAAAATGCTTCTACATGACTGGAGAGCCAGTGCGCTACTACAGACCCTTGCCAAGCCCAAATGCTTGGATGAACTGTGCCAAGCCTTTCCAGAACTGTCACAAACCGCCGTTTCGCTGTTTTTAAGTTTACTTCAGTGTCATCACTCATTGGACAGAGTCGACCAAAATGGGAAAACAGAGGAAGCGGACAGTTTGGTTCAATGGGCATTTCATGATCTGGTTTTCCAGGCGAGAAGCCGGAAGGGAAGACATGGCAATCTCTATGGTGCCTATCATCGGTTTGAGGGCCAGATAAAACCCCTCCCGGTAGTCAAACCCCCGATGTCGGACACGATAATCTCCCTCTATAAACCTGATATTGACGCACTTAAGCAAAACGATGTCTCTTTCACCCGCGTTATAGAAGAAAGAGGCTCGTTTCGCAAACAGGGCGAACAGCCCATCACGGTAGAACAGTTAGGCGAATTGCTCTACCGCACCGCACGGGTTAGAAAAATGATAGGAACACGTTCGTATGAACGTAGCAACAGGCCCTATCCAGGTGGGGGGGCCTGTTATGAATTAGAATGCTATCTGGTTGTCAATGTTTGCGAAGGCCTCCCTTCAGGCCTTTATCATTACTCACCGAGAGAGCATACACTAGAAAAATTAACGGATCGCACTGCTGAGGTAGAAAGGCTTTTAGAAGATGCTTACTGGGCTGCTGCCCAACAAGGCTGGCCTCAAATTTTGATCATCTTGGCAGCCCGCTTTCAAAGAGTGATGTGGCGCTATAATAGTATGGCTTATGCTGCCATTTTGAAGAATGTTGGGGTACTTTACCAAAATCTGTACTTGGTTGCGATAGCCATGGGGCTGGCACCTTGCGCTTTGGGGGGAGGAGATTCTGATTTATTTGCGGCAGCGGCAGGCACAGACTATTATGCTGAAACCTCTGTGGGTGAATTTATCGTGGGTAGTCGGCCCGATTCATGATTTATATATATTACACTATTGTAATCACAAGAATCTTAAACAGAAAATTCAAAAACTAATCTATTGTTTTTTTATCAGTGGGCATCATGAGAATCCGCGCAATCAGCGTTCTATTGGTTTTTTATCAGCGTAAAGTCATGAGAATCAGCGCAATCAGCGTTCTATTGGTTTTTAGATTTTATCAATGTAAAAAATAACGCAAGAGACGCAAGAGACGCAAAGATTGAGAGAGCGCCTCTTTAGCGTCTTTAGCGTCTTTAGCCTTTATTTCTCTTATCTCAGCGACTTCACCCAAAGCATTCGACATATTCTGTGCGACTCTATGGTATTCTATATACTATTTATGTTGAATCTTTATTTTTTGAACTGATGAACAAAAATAGGTTAAGACAAGATGTTAACTATTTCTGGTTACCAAATAACCGAACAATTGCATGAAAGTGCTAATTCGTCTATTTATCGCGCACGTAGGCTCACCGACAATCAAGCCGTTGTTCTCAAAATACTGAAACAAGACTATCCGCCCCCGGAAAAAATAGCGTGGTTTAAACGGGAATACGAAACCACCCATAATTTGAACGATATCAAAGGGGTAGTGGCCGTATACAACCTAGAACGCGACCAAAATCGCTTTTTCATTGTCCTAGAAGATTTTGGGGCGACTTCTGTTGACCGCTTAAAACTGGCAGGGCAAATGCCATTGACTGACTTTTTGACACTGGCTATTTCTGTGACAGATATTTTAGGCCAACTGCATCAACGCTATCTGATTCATAAGGATATCAATCCGTCAAACATTATCCTCAATACCACCACCAAGCAACTCAAACTGATTGACTTTGGCATTTCAACGGT